>JAZOMP010000107.1:0-28909 GCA_045654045.1 Acutalibacteraceae bacterium | reverse complement strand
TGCAATAGATGCGCAAACAATTTAACAAAATAGTTGTTACTGTTAAAGCCCATACAAGCCTCTTGTATATTATTTGTTTATATTCTTGAAGAAACACGGCAGCGAAAAAACCAAACAAATAACAGAATATTCTGTCAAAAGAAAAGTAAGAAGAAAAAACTTTTGAAAAAAATCACTCCACATACGGTCAATAAGAAAAATATCAAACAAAATACATACCACTTTGTTTTTCGCATTTTTTCAGCTAATGCCTGCAAATATGGTGTTATAAGATAACAAAATAATATGTAAGGAATAAACCATAGATGTCCTATGCCCTTGATAACACCGCTGGTCAACAAAGCTGAAACCGCTGAACTTACAGTGATTGAGTCACGAGCAAAGGAAAAATATATTGCTATGGTTGGGATTAAAAAACAAAAATAAGGTATTAATATTTTTTGTAGATTTCCAGCGATAAAATCAATGGCAGAATCTATTTTTTTATTAGCATACAAAAATCCGCTTATGCAGAAAAACATTTGTACACCAACATTGAACCACCAAGCTAACTCCACATTATAATACTGAAAAAAATGGCATAAAACAATAAATAACATTGCTATTAACCGCAGCAAGCTTATGCTATAGTTCTTTTGACGTTTCATAATTGCAACTGGTTCCATTAATATTCACCTACTACAATATCTATATGATAAATTTGTTGTTAATTGTGCCACCCTTTTCTCGTATTGTCAAAAGATATTTGTAGTACACCTATGCACCACACTATGTACCGCAATGCAAAACCTGTCGATTGGTGTCAATGTTGTCTGTGACGGGTCGCCTTCGCGGATGCGCATTGTGCGGCGGATTTCCTTGGGAATTACTACCCTGCCGAGGTCGTCAATTCTTCTCACAATTCCTGTTGCTTTCATATATACATTTCTCCTTATTTGATATATTTGCATTTCTATTGTTTGCAAAATAAGAAAAATTATACTTGAAAGCGAAACACATTAAACCGAACAGCATCTTTTGCGCAATCACTTAGTCATCTTCAAAAAGTCTGCCTCGCTGATAACTTTAGTTCCGAGTTCTTCAGCCTTTTTCACCTTGGTTGTCCGGATGGATGTATCATTGCAAATCAGAAAATCTGTTTTGGAACTTACCGCACTTCGCAGGAAGCCGCCGCGGGCCTCAATAAATTCTTTCAAATCGCTTAAATTGTGAGCTCCGGTATACTCGTCAGTAAAGCCAAAGTTTTCCAGCTCGCCACTTGCAACGAAAACAATTCCTCCTATACCGTCTTGAGTCTGAATTTGTTCCTGTCGCGCCTGTTTTTTTAGTGCTTGCTTTATTTCCTGAGAATTATCTGACAACGGATCTTTCTCGATTTTGCTTTTTTGAGTGGTACTATTGCTCTTGTATTCTAACAAAGCAGCTTTTATTTCCACATTATTCTGAAGCTTGGCAGAATTCAGGAGGGCCTCTACGCCTTTTTCAGACAACAATCTTTCCCGGACCATCAAAAGCAGAAGAAAACAGTTCTCCTCAGCATACTTGAGGTATGTTTTCTCGTTATTTTTAATGTGCGTCAAATAGCTTTCTTGCCATTTTGACATGTCGGCAAGTCCATACTCCAAGGCATACAGGAATCCTCTTACCGCATACGGCTTTACATAAGAAGAAAGGTCATCCAAAGGACCACCCGTGTAAACAGGGCACTGCTCACCTTTGCCGTACGAAGAGCAGCTTGATTGTTCGGCAAACTTTACGGACGAGGTTGATACATAGTAGTATTTTTGCGAATCCGCCAGTCCATCGTCCTCATCCCAAAAACCGCCCCTAAATGCTTCTGACGGCAGTTTTTTCAAGGAATTCGGCAATTGTACAAAAAGCGGCCGTCCGCCCTTTGCTACAAACGCACCGTTGCGAATCGTTGTAATACTTTCCGGAAGGAAAACTGCATTCAGCGATGTCATAAAAAAGGCATTGTTACAGATTTCCTTAGTGCCATTCGGCACATAATAAGTATCGTGCCCGGGCTCTTCTTTGTATTTAAGAAGTTGTTTGCCGTCTGTACTGAAATATGTGCCATTCCACAGGGCATTAACAGAAACTGTTTGTTCTTCATTAGCCTCAAAACAGCCTTCTATAAACGCTGCACAATTGATGGCACCACACTGCTTTGCCGGAAGAAGATAATCCTTCTCGAAGTTTTTATTCGTGATTTTCTTTGCGTCATAGAGTCGCTTGACAATATCAACAGTGTCTCTTGCAAAGACGAGCGGTAGAAGTTTCTTTTTCTGAGACGCAATATAGTTGATGTATTCCAATGAAACATCGTCATCATATTCCGAATACATCTTTACAAAGGTTTGGGCTGCCTGCATCGCAAGACCGTGGTTCTTTAGTACCTCCAAAGAGAGATGCGGTGCAAAGAGAATGTATTCTGCTGCGGCAAACGGTGTATTTTCAATCACAGAAAACTTTTCCTCGGGCAAGTTTAAGTTTTTACTGTGTATTTCCAACCGTTTCATTGTTATGCATCCAAAGAAAGCAGCAACTCCAATGCGCTCCAATGTGCTTGGCAACACCATTTCTTTCAAATTGTAGCAACGTTTAAATGCAGCCTCACCTATCGTTTTCAAATTAGATGAAAACCCTACGGCATGAAGATTTTCACACTCCGCAAAGGCGCAAGCGCCGATGTGTTCTACTGAATCAGCTAACTGTACGGAATATAAATCTTCATTTGTGTCAACCAATTTCCGGCCATTCGGCAAAGTTATGATCTTGGCGAAGGCATAATCTCCGATTTCAAGCACACCATCGGGAACAACCACATGCTTATCAGTTCCTGTATATTTTATTAAAACGCCATTCTTAATCAAATAATCATTTGAGTTACCCATATGTATTATCTCCTTACCTTTAATCAGATGAACTGATTCCACAGTTTAGCCCGACAAAATTATCGTACTTACTTCGAAATGAAAAGTCAAGAAATATAAGGTGAATCAGCGCAAGTATATAAAAACCATAACATTAAAGCATAAGCTTGTCAATGTTTGACTCCTATCTAATTCTCGTATCCCCCACCAAACTATATAAAATCGAATGCAAACATTATTCTTTTATTATTGATTATTAAATTTTGTTGTTCTCTCTTTTCTTTGCGAAAAACAATCTCTTTCACTGTTAAGTTATTATGGATGAATATTTTCACATGAGTAAAACCATTTCTTTTTCCGGCCATTTTCTTATTAACAAATGATATTAATTATAACAGCATTAATCATAAAGGAGAGGTAAATATGATTTACATAACCGGTGACATACACGGAGATATTGTACGAATGGACGTTCCGTTCATTCCCGAAGAAATCGCGGAAGGTGATTATCTTATTGTTTGCGGTGATTTCGGTTTTATTTTCTTTGATAACGAAGCTGAAAAGAAAGTTCTGGATAAACTTTCCCAAAAGCCCTTCACAATACTTTTTGCGGATGGCAATCACGAGAATTTCAATGCACTTAACAACTATCCCGTTGAAGAATGGAACGGCGGAAAGGTGCACCGAATAAGAAAGAACATTCTTCACCTTATGCGGGGACAGGTTTTCAGCATAGAAGGCAAAACCTTTTTCACGATGGGCGGTGCTTACAGCATAGACCGCTACAGACGTCAGAAAGATATTTCATACTGGGAAGAAGAACTGCCCGGCAGAGAAGAATATGCTGAAGCCACAGCAAGTATCATGGCTCACAACAAAAAGTTCGATTACATCATCACGCACACTGTTCCGAGAATGATTATAGGTATGATGGGTTACTATCCCGACCCTCACGATATGGAGCTTACCGGCTTCCTTGAATGGATTATGTACGAATGCTCATTCAAGCATTGGTATTTCGGCCACTTTCACGAAGACCGCACAATAGCGGATAAGTTTACCGCACTTTACTACGACGTAATTAAAATCTGCTGATTAAATACACGAGGAAATAAAATGGAAACTTTAACAAGAACAGTCTTCCTAAACGGTGAACACAAAAATGTAGAATGCATAATTCCGTTCTTTGAAAACAACTATTTTATGTAACCTAAAGCTGATATTTGTCAGATAAATGTAACACCCGAAAAGTATTCGCCCATTTTCTACACAGCCTCGTTAGGCGAAGCTCTTGCGGACTTCTATACATTCAAGTCCTTGCATTAAAAAGACGGGATTGGTCGGTATGGAATGCTTCTATTCAACGTATGACGAAAAAATGACGCAGGATTCGCTACGTTCAGCAGATAAATTCGGTTAAAATACAGCGGTGGAAGCGATTTCCACGGAAAGAACAAACCCAATATACTGTTAGGCTTTGGCCTCGGAAATTTAATTATTCCTTATGAATGGTCCTTATCATTATTGAATATATAGTTTATTTGTTTTTTCATAAATGAAATACAGAGTTTATTTGCATTTTATTATTAAATGTGATATTTTTATATAACACCTCTATAAAAAGACAGTGAAATACAATAAATAAAGGATGTCGACAAATGGACTGGTTTGATATTATAACTACAATAATCTCCCTGGTTAGCTTAATGGGTTTAATTTATCAAAGCATAAATCTTAAACAAACCATCAACAGCCAAATATACCAGAATTTTGTATCGAATTCATTAGAAATAGACCGCATCTTGATTGAACGACCTTATTTGAGAAAATATGTATATTATGGTGAACCTATTGATGAAACAACAGAAAATCTAGATGAAATTTTATCTTTGGTAGAATTAATAATAGATGTTTCTGAAAACATTGAGGTTTACAAAAAATATATACCCAAGTCAAGAAAGCAGGGTTGGATGACTTTTGTTAACGATATAAAAAGCACACCGGCATATGCGTTTTATTGCCAAAAGCATAGTTTGTGGTACAAAAATATTGAATAGTCACTGTCGTGCATTCATTTCTTCTTTTTTGTTGATACTACGTTTCACTAAAACAATTTCTCCGATTTTGTTGTTTTTATATACAGATAAGAGAATATATTGTTAATTCTTGAATATACAACAATCATCAAAGCAGCCTGTCATCCCCTTTGACAGGCTGCTTTGATTTTCCCAAAAATCCACTATTCAATAAATTGCTTTATTATATATAAATTATATTTTTGTCTTTTATTATCACTCGATGAGAACTGCGGTTTTGACGGATTTGGAATACGGCAATTCGCGGTCGTTATAGCCCATTGTGAGTCCGCCGGGGTTAGAGGTTATTGTGTTGCCGATGATAGAGCCGTGGATATCGAAATCACCCGAAGCGAGGGCTACGTTGCCCTTTGGTGCATAAACGATGCCCCACAAATCGAAGCCGCCCTGTTGAGAGTAGAGAGTAATATCGCCTTTTCTTGAATAGAGCGAAAGGGTTGCGCCTGCTTCGTTATAGGTGTGGGTACTGCCGCCGATTTTAATATCGTCTTCGGCTACCATACAGCCGCTTAAGGTTATGCCGCTTGAGCCCTGGTTTGTGAAAAGGCTGCCGCCGCTGTAAACCACGCCTTTTATTTTGTATTCGCCCTGACCCGAAAGGGAAAGAGCGTGCTTTCTGTTGTACAAATCACCATTGAGGGTAAATGGCCCTGCGATATCGGTTGCAGGGGTTTCAGCGTTTGCGTTTTTGCCCCAGACGTAGATGTTGCCGTTTACGGTTGTGCCACCGCTCTGGAGCTTGAGGGTATCGTAAATATACATATTGCCTCTTGTGCTCATTGCAACGCTGCCCTGCTTGTCAAAGACACCCCGGCAATAAACGGCACCGTTCAGGGTTGTCGGACCGTTAAGAGTAGCATTACCGCCGACATAGGTTTCACACTCGCAGGTGAGCTTATAGCTTGAGCCTCTGTTGAGGTTGCCACCGGTATAAAAGTATTCACCGTTGATTGTTGCATCACCCTGGAAGGTACTGTTGCCTGCAACGTATAGGTTGCCGCCGACGATAAAATTCTGGCTCCACATTGTTGTAAGGTTACCGCCGATATAAGCGTTACCCTTTACGTATACGGGACATTGCGGATTAAAATCGCCCTCCACGTAGAGGTCGCCGTAAATAATCAGTAGGTCGGAATTGTAGCCGGTTGAAAGCGTACCTGCACAGTAGGTGTTACCGTTGATTGCAAGGGAGGAATTGATAGTTGAACCTGCCGAATAACGGTTGAGATAAAAATTGTTACGGCTTAACGGGTCGAATTTTTTATAGAACATACCCTCCGTAACCTCGGGCACAACGGACATTATAGTTTCGTCAAAATCGGGCATTTTCTGCGAATTTACGTTACTTTCAAGCCTGCCCACCGTTATGCTGTACTGATTGTAGGTTGCGTTGTTTGCGGAAAAAACAGTGCCTGTAATTGTACTGCCTGCGCCGCCGTCGGCGTGAACGTTGCCGTTGCCGAAGATACTGCCGCCAAGGTTATAGTGACCGCCGAGGGTAAACTGCGTATTGTCGCCGTGGAACATAAGGTATTCAAAATCTATCGCCATATTTTTATTGACATATTTTGCCGCCGCTTTTGCGTTAATCTGAACGGAGTCGACCTTGAAAAGGCTGGCAAAAATTGTTTTGCCCTGCCGTGAATCGGAGACACGGACTATTTCGCTGCTGGGGAATTCGACAACAACGCTTTCAGTTGAAAAGCCGTTTTTTTCGGCGTATTCGAGGGCAACCTGCTTTGCGGTCTGCTCGTCTGGCATATAGCGCACCGCCGCTAAAGCAGCCGCATCCATTGCGCTCTGGAGCATACTTTTCTGGTGGTATTTAAGCCCCATATCGGTGACGAGAGAGACAAGAGAAAGGAAGGCAACAAGACCGAAGGCGGCAATAACCATTACCGCTCCGTCTTCTCTTTTTGCAAAGAGCCTTAGTTTTTTCATTGTTGCCTCCCCTTTCGTTCTTCTTATTTTTATTCGAGAGAGTCTTTTATTCTGTTCATCTGCTTTTGCAGCTCCGTGAGTGTGAGCTGTGCCTGCTCGATGTAGTAGCTGTGGACTTTAAGCTCTTTTTGTGATTCAAGCCTTTGCTTTGCGTGCTCGTTTTCGAGGGTATTGATTTTTTCCGCGCACTCAAACGCCTGCTGTTTGTTGACATCCTTGAGTCTTGCTATTTCCTCTTCATTTTCGGCCGCACGCTGTTCAAGCACACTGTACTTGATTTCAAGCTCTGCGTTGAGCTTTTTCACGTCCTCATTTTCTGCGTAGAGAGCTTTTATTTCTTCGCTTTTACATTCAAGCTGTGAAGTGAGAGTTTTCAGCTCGTCTTCCTTTGTTAGGAGCTTTGATTTTACTATTTCGTACTGTGAATAAATGGAATTGTACGAATCAAACAAAGCGTTGTATTTTTCCGAAACGGTTGTAAGTTCACCGTTTTCGTTCTGGAGTGACTGGAGAGTCTGGGCAAGCTGTGCCTTTTCCTTTTCAAGGGCGGCAATTCTGTCGGTATATTCCAGTGCCTTCGTTTCGTTTTTGCTTTCTGCCGCCTTGCGGAGGTTTTCGTTTTCCCGCTCGGAAAGCTCCAGCTTTTTTCGCAGGGCTTCAATCGTTTCCTCGTACTCTGCGGAATTGTCCTGAGGCTGCGGCTTTGCTCCGCTTGCAAGCAGCTCGTCAAGCTGTGCCTTACATTCCTTATACTTTTCGGAATACGAATCCCTCTCTCTGTTCGAGAGAAGCATCTCCTCCTTGAGGGAGGAGAGCTTACCCTCGTGGATACGCATGGAGGAAGCGTATGTAGTACACATTTCGTCGATGTATGCCGCAACCTCTTCGGGGTCGTAGCCGTATAGGGCTTTTCTGAACGGAAGCTCACCCTGCGCCTTTTCCTTTGGCTGTGGGTTTTTCTCTTTATTTTCCGCAGGCTTGGTGTTAACCTTTGCGGTATCGTTCTTAGTTTTTTTCATTTATGACCCCTCGCAATACTTAGTTATTCTGTACCGATATTTCAAGGACGTCGCCCTGATTTATGCCGAGCCTTGAGGCGGCAAACGCCTTCATTTCAATTACGCTTTTTGCATTTCTTACCGTTTTACAGATTTTGCCCGGCTGTACGTTTTCGTCAACCTTTACTACCCTACCCTCTTCTGAGAGGTAGATTACGTCGAGTGCAAAACGCATATTGAGCATATGAATCTGGTTGCACGGAGTTATATGCAGAGCGTAATTATCTTCTATTTCTTTAACGAACATCAGTCCTTTGAAGCGAGTGAAAAAGTTATCTGCTCTTCGGGCATTGTCCGTAATTATCTGCGAATTCCTTTTTATTATTATTTTTTTCATATCTTAATTAAAACGTATCTATTATGTTCAGTACGGTCGGACCCATCAGAATTATGAAAACGACAGGAAAGATGAACAGGAGCATGGGGAGAAGCATTTTGATTGATGCCTTCATACCCTTTTCCTTTGCCTGCTGACTGCGCTCGATTCGCAGCTGTTCGGACTGGGCACGCATTACGTTATTTATCGGAATACCGAGCTGTTCAGCCTGAACAAGAGCCGAAGCAAAGGTTTTGAGTTCGTCAAGGTTTGTTGCTTCGCACAGATTCTGCAAGGCTTCACGGCGCGTTCTGCCCATCTGAATTTCACGGTAAACTATGAGAAGCTCATCGATAAACGGACCCTTTAACTTCTGCGAAACCTTCAGAAGTGCGGCATCAAAGCCGAGACCCGCTTCGATACAGACGCACAGCAGATCCATTGCATCGGGAAGCTGTTTTTTTATACCCGTCTGGTGGCTGCTGACACGGGAGCGAAGGTACATTGTCGGTCCCATAACACCTACGAGCACGCCGACCATCAGCACGAGAAGCATAATCAGCGCTTCCATTTTAACCGCAAGCACTATAACAAGGGTCAGACCAACCACACCAATCAGAAAGGCATATTTGATAAACTGAAAGTCTGTCGGCTCCATAAAAATTCCTGCGTAGCGAAGCTGCTTTCTGATTGCTTCAAGCTGCTTTGTTTTGTTTGCGTTTTTCTTTTTCGGTGCAAAACGGCTGAGCTTTTCAGAAACAGCCTTTACACCCTTGCCGATAAACCTGTCATAGAAGGACGAGTCAAGCTCCTTATATAACGGCTGACCAACTGAATTGTTTATGCGGTCAATTCGGGTCTGCTTGCTGTCCATTTTCTTGCCCCAGGGGGAGGCAATGAGGACAACGGCAATAAATGCAAGAAACGAATATGCAATAACCAATAGCTCCAAAAAGCTCACCTCCGTGTTTTAATTCTTGATTTAATATTCTATAGTTACTACCTTTCTTATGGCGAAGAAGCCGAGGATTTCCATTATTACGGAAACCGTAAGCATTATGTTGCCCACCGTTGTTGTAAAGAAGGTTGACATATATTCGGGGTTGATAACCATAAGTATTACCGCTATGCCTATGGGAAGTGCACCGATAATAATACCGGACATTCTGCCCTGGGCGGTAATTGAACTGATTTCGCCCTTAATCTTGATTCTGTCCCTTATGGTTTCGGATATTGTTGAAAGGATTTCGGAAAGGTTGCCGCCCGTTGTTCGCTGTATAAGCACGGCGGAAACAACCAGCATAAGGTCGGGGCTTTTTACTCTTTCCGCCATATTGTTGAGCGCCTCTTCCATTGTTGCACCGTAACGGATTTCGTTGCATACTCTGCCGAACTCCATTCCGATAGGTGCAGGCATATCGTTTGCAACGTTTTCCATTGTCTGCTGGAAGGAGAAGCCGGACTTGAGTCCGTTGCACATCATAATCAGCGTATCGCCGAGCTGTGCTTCAAAGGCTTTTATGCGGTTTCCCTTTTTGATTTTGATAAAGATTATAGGCAGGAAAGCACCGACAGCCGCAAGTGTTACCGACGGCATAAGACCGAGCTTGAAAAGCGCCGCAAGTCCTGAAGGGATGAAGGTAAGACCTATCCATACAAGGCAGAATTCCTCGGGCTTCATCATAATATCCGCAAGGATAAGCTCGTTGAAGATTGTATCCATCAGCTTCTTGCGCTGTACGGACTGCTTGCCGCCGTTCATTGCACGGTTGACAAGTGAGGTTTTGCGGCTTTTCTTGCGCTGCTGAATCTGTAAGGTCAGACTGCTCTTTTTGCTTGCGATTTTATCGACACGCTTTTCAACGCGGCGTTTATCCTGCGTAGCAGTACCGAGAATACTTACACAAAGGAAGAAGCCGAGAAATGCAAAGGCAACAGAAAGGATTACTATACTAATTTGCAAACCATTCATTGTTGACCGTCACTCCGTTTCCTCTGATTTTTTCAAGGCAATTCGGTCTTACTCCGGTTGCACGGAATCTGCCGACGAATTTGCCGGAAGCATCAACCGTGCCGTCAGTTTCGTAAACAAACAAATCCTGCATACTTACTACGTCGCCCTCCATACCGATAATTTCGGTTATGGAGGTTATTTTTCTTGTACCGTCACGCAGACGGCTCTGCTGAACGATAAGGTCTATAGCCGAGGAAATCTGGTCTCTGATAGCTCTTAATGGGAGCTCCATACCGCTCATAAGAACCATTGTTTCAAGTCTGGCAACGGTATCTCTGGGTGAGTTTGCGTGGGTTGTGGTAAGTGAGCCGTCGTGACCCGTATTCATAGCCTGGAGCATATCGAGCGTTTCTTCCGAACGGACCTCACCGACGATAATTCTGTCGGGTCGCATACGAAGCGCATTTTTTACAAGGTTTCTTATGGTGACTGCGCCCTTACCCTCAAGGTTTGCCGGTCTTGCTTCAAGCGTGATTACATGATTCTGCTTTAGCTGAACTTCAGCAGCGTCTTCGATGGTTACTATTCGTTCATCCTCGGGAATGTAGGATGAGAGAACGTTGAGAAGCGTTGTTTTACCGCTGCCCGTACCGCCCGCAACTACTATGTTCAGCTTACCCTTGACGCAGGCTTCAAGGAAGTGAAGCATATCGGGCGTCATTGAGCCGAACTGCAGAAGCTGCTGTGCCGTAATCGGCTTTTTACCGAACTTTCGTATTGTAAGCACCGGGCCTACAAGCGACAGCGGAGGGATTATAGCGTTTACACGGGAGCCGTCCGCAAGACGGGCATCAACCATAGGGCTTGCCTCATCGACGTGACGGCCGATGTTTGAAACAATGCGGTTGATAATATTCATCAGGTGTTCTTCATCCCTGAACTTTATATCCGTGAGCTTGAGCTTACCCTTTTCCTCAACGTAAACGTTGTCGGGGCCGTTTACCATTATTTCGCTGTAAGCGGGATTCTGGACAAGCTCTTCAATCGGGCCGTAGCCCATAATGTCGTTAAAAAGCTGGGTGGCAACCTTTTCACGGTCAATTCTAGGAACTAAAAACTCGTCGTCATTTACCTTATCATCAACGAGTTTGTACATAACTTCTCGGTCGGTAATCGTTTTACCGCTCTTGTTCATTTCGTCAATGATTGCGGTGTGGATTCGGCGTTTGACTTCAAGATAGGGGTCTTCAACAATTTCTTCTGCCCTTACCTGAGTCGTTTCCTTGACCTCGGTCTGTGCTTCAGCTTGTGCCTGCAGCTTTTTCTGGCCGTCTATTCTGTCTAAAAGTCCCATAACAGCACCTCTTATTTCTTCTTAGCTTTGTTGCCGAACAGGCTCTTTTTGCCTTCCTTTTCCTTTATGGGAGTTATTCCTGTGTGCACCTGAATTATTTTGTCTGCCATTTCGTTAATCCCCTTTGCAAGGGCTGATTTCGGCTGTGCAACCGTTGCCGCCTGACCCTTGTTGATGCTCAGCAGGGCTGTCGGATAATCGGCAGGTATGCTGATGAAAATTCCTTGCGCAAACATCTCTTCAAAATCCTTCTGCTTGACAAGGCTCTTTTCAACCTTATTGAGCACAAAGCGGATTTTTTCGCGCTGATGAAGCTGGTCGAGTATCGTATAGCAGATTTTTGCGTTGTTGAGTGAGAGAATTTCGTTGTTGTAAACGAGGTAAAGCTCTTCGCAGTTTTCGCATGCGGTTATAGTAACGTCATTGAAAGCTGAGGGAAAATCGACTATTATGTATTCGTAGTAGGGTCGCATAATATCGATAATTTTCTCTACGTGGTTTGGCGTTACAAAGTCCGCAAACTCGGAGCTTTTCGGGGCACACAGCACGCTCATACCGCTTGAATGCTCAACGGCGAAGGCGTTTATGTTTTCTATCGTTATGCCACCCCTGTCCTGAACGAGGTCTACGATGGAATTTTTCGTATCGAGGTCAAGTGCCATTGCTACGTCGCCGAACTGCAAATCGAGGTCTAGAAGCATTACCCTTTTGCCCGATTTTGCAAGGCTTGCGGCAACACCGATTGCAAGAGTTGTCTTGCCCGTGCCACCCTTACCGCCAAAGAAGCCGAGCGCCTTACAACGCACCTTTTTACTTTCGTTATTGTCTAAAACTCTCTGCTGTTCGAGGGTGTAAACCGTTCTGATATTTTCGGAAAATTCGGCTGACTCTATACCGTAAATCGGAAGCACCTTGCGTATTCCGTACTGAGCCGCTTTGTTTACAAGGTCAACGGAAATATTGTCATTGACAAGGATAACCGTTGTTTCTCTGGCGACTACGAGCAGATCCTGAACAAAAGTGAAAACGCTTTCGGGCACGTCACCCTTGACGGCACACAAAACTACCTCGGGGAATTTATTTACTATCTTTGTTTTACCGTCGGGAGTAAAATCCGAATAGCCGCTGATGGCAAAGGTTTCATCGGAAACAAGGTTTTTTATTTCTATGCGTAAGTCCAGGTCATCGGACAGAACGAGCAGATTTATTTTTTCCATTACCGATTCCTCCCCTCTTTATTGCTGTGGCTCGGGCGGTGCGGTTGTGATTTCGCCCATACCGTAGTTTGTCTGCGGCTCTTCAGGCTGATCCTCGGGCACGTCTGCGGCAGCTATATCGTTCTTAAGCTCGTAAGCTTCCACATAAGAAACGAGTACGGCTTTGAAACGCTCATCACCTTCAATAGGTATCAGCTTCGATATCTGCTTTTTGTCAAGCTCAAGAGTCATAACCATAAACGACGTTATTTCTGTTCCTGCATCCTGCTGGATATTTGAAGGATAATCGCTTATTTTCAGTACTCTTACATTTTCTAGCAGGGGTTTATCGGGAGTTGCCCTATCGTAAATATTAACCTTATCATTTTCCTTTATAAAATAGGAAACCGCATTTTCAACTGAAACACTAATTGAATAGGCGTACTTTCCGTCTGCCAACTCGTAGGAAAGTCTGTCCTTTGCCTTATCGCTTCCAACGGGGACAAGCTTAGCCGCCATAAGCTGTTCACCACGGAGTATTCTGTCGGTTGACATATAGCCGATAATATCGTTTACTTCGCCTACTGTACCGAAAGAAACTGCGGTCTGCGGCAGCTTTACCGTCTGGAACATATCCGCTGTGAGTATTGTGTTTTCGTCTATATCCTCAAGCGCAACCAGTACCGTTGCTTCGTTAACACCGGTTACGATTTTGCTTGTTTTAAGCTCGTTTGCAAAAAAGTAAGTAGCAAGGCCTGCCAGAAGTGCGATAACCATTGCTATAAGATAAATTTTTTTCATAACAGACAAGCACCTTTCTTGTTAAGGTTTTATGATTCTACTTTCATAATTACTGTCGAAGTTATTGTTTTTTCTTTACCCATTACCGTACTTAAAACGGGTGTGAAGAAGGAGATATCCGCTTGCATATCCACCCTTATGTCACCTGCCGTCGGGTCATTGGGCGTGGTATAGGTCACCGTTATGCGAACACCGTCGTTACTGACAACGGTTGAGGAAAGGTTTTCGATGTGGCTTATTATTGCGCCGGTATCGGCATCTTCTGCGGTATGCACGACAGCGTAACGGGCGCCCTCACGGCAGGCGTTATTGAGAGACAGCTGATTGTAGAAAAGCCAGCCGAAGTCGATTATTCCGCAGAGTATGAGCAGGAATATAGGCAATATGAGTGCAAACTCAACCATTGACTGTCCGTCCTCGCGCCTGAAGGCTTTTTTCAAACGTCCTTTCATTTCGCTGTCACCTCCGCATTTAAAATGTTTTTCTTTTATCAATATTGGGGTAAGCTCGCTCGGCGAGCGAACTTACCCCAACTCTCACTTAAGGATTATTAATTTGGTTTTTATACTTTATTATGTACCTGCCGGTGCTGTCGTGCCGTCGGTGCCGATTGCGTCGATTTTGTCGTTGACCTGTTCAAACAAATCACGAATCTTCGGACCGAGTGCTACGAGAGCAACAATGACTACGATTGCGATGAGACCGATGATGAGACCGTACTCAACCATACCCTGACCTTCTTCATCCTTAAACCATTTTCTTAACATATTTTTAATCCTCCGTTATTTTTTAAATAAGTATTGTTTGTGAACCGTTTTTTGTTTTATGAACCGTTTATTTTATCGTATTCTCTGAACCTTAATTTTTAATAAACCGTTGTTTTAACCTTTTTATGAACCGTTTTAAATTATACCGGGATATTATGTACCTGCCGGTGCTGTTGTACCGTCGGTGCCGATTGCGTCGATTCTGTCGTTGACCTGTTCAAACAATTCACGAATCTTCGGACCGAGTGCGACGAGGGCAACAATTACAACGATTGCAATAAGACCGATGATGAGACCGTACTCAACCATACCCTGACCTTCTTCATCCTTGAACCATTTTCTTAACATTAGTAAAACCTCCGTCTCTTTCTTTAATAAATTTTTTGTTTACTGAACCGTTTTTGTTTTTTTGTCTGAACCTTTAAGTAATCTGAACCTTTTTTGCTTTTTTCCTTTTCATTGAACCATTTGAAAAGGTTTTGTATACACTACTGTGGGTCATCAGGTAGCTGCCGGTGCTGTTGTACCGTCGGTGCCGATTGCATCGATTTTGTCGTTGACCTGTTCAAACAATTCACGAATCTTCGGGCCGAGTGCTACAAGAGCGACAATGACGACGATTGCGATAAGACCGATGATGAGACCGTACTCAACCATACCCTGGCCTTCTTCGTCCTTGAACCATTTTCTTAACATTGTTTTTTACCTCCATTTTGTTTTTTTATTTTTTCCCCTGTCGTCGGGGTTAGTTGCCTGTGATTAAAACAGCTGTGAGAATACCGTTGTCTGAAGCTCTCCGAAAACCGGGAAGAGCACCGTTACCACTGCACCGAGTGAAAGGTAGGGACCCATGGGAACCGAGGTTTTAAGTGAGCCCTTTTTGGTTGCCACCAGATAGACCAGATAAACCAGAAGTCCGACTGCCATTATCAGTGCCGCTTGTATGTATCCGAAAGCTCCGAGGCAGTAGCCTATCGCCGCGCTGTACTTGACGTCGCCCGTTCCTATCGGTATTCCTATCAGCATAGGAAGCTGGTAGAGGATGAAACCTGCCGCCAGACCTATCAGCGAAGGGATGAGCGTTTCCTTAAGCGGTGCGCCCGTTGCTATCTGATAAATGAGAGCAACCGTTCTGACTGTCAGCAGGGCAAGCACGGAAGAGTTCGGAATTTTCTTTATATCCATATCAACTGCACCGATTGAGATTGCTATTGATATGTAAGCCACCGACTCAAGCCTTGTTGCCGTATCGGAATATATTGCGAAGACCGCTGCGAAGAGTGCTCCCGAGAGCAGGACCCATCCGACTATCAATGCAGTGTTTTTCAGCGTTTCGATTTTTGCGGTTTCCTGTGTTCTTTTCTGTACCTGGAAAACCGATATGCGGTTGAATGCCAGCGCCGAGAGTGTTCCGAGTGCCGTACCGTAGATTGCTTCTATCATCGGCTTTCACCTCCCTGTGGTTTGTTGTGTTTGCGTTGGGTTTGTTCTCTGTGGCTTCATCGTAGCACCGGGGTTTGTGCAAGTCAACAGTTGAAAAATTCAATTGTGAACAACTTTTGAACAGTTTGCACAAGCGGCAATTTTTTCCTTTGTTCCGCTATATATCAAGGGTTTTACCGAAATTTTGCACAATTTTGCCTTTTAATAAATTTATAAAGTATAGCAACCAAAAACCGTGGCTGAAAAAGAGCGTTTTTTCAGCACTCTGCACAACGAAAATAAAGCGATATTCGCAAAATGCTAAATATTCAACAAAAATGCAGGTTTTAAGGCGTTTTTTGCATAAATTTCTGTATATTCAATCCAAAATTTTATATTTATGCACATTTTTCGCATTGTTTTACACCGTAATGAACGAAAAAGCCAAAATCCCGGTTGAAAACATTCCCGAAAACTCTTGCATCCGTCGCACAAACGCTGTATAATAAGCCTGTATTCAGCGTACAAACGAAGGATATAGCGTACTGGAGGCAACAGAAATGGATAAAATGAGCGTACAGCAAGCCGCAGAAAAGTGGAACGTTTCCGTAAGGCGTGTTCAGGACTATTGCAGGCAGGGAAAAATACCCGGTGCAGAACGCTTCGGACTCAACTGGAGCATACCTGCCGATGCGGTGAGACCCGCTGACGGACGAAGCAAGAGCGCAAAAGCCGAGGCACAGGCAGATATGCCCATGCCCCGTAAGAGTCCCTTCCTTGATATGACCAGCCTTTATTCTGAGCCCGGTACTGCGGATGACTGTGTGCTCTCTCTCGCCTCTCACCCCGAGGCACAGGCACTTTTCGCCGCAGAAATAGCCTATCGACGAGGTGAGGTCAACAAGGTTTACAGATACGCGCAGTACCTGCTTGAAAGAAAATCCGGCTTCTACGCCATTATTGCAGGCGGTATGCTGCTTTCCCACTGTGCCTTGTGGACAGGCGATGTAAATATGTTCCAGCAGGCAAAGAAGCACATCTGCGAAGCTACCTGCCACACACAGTCGGACAGAGATATAGTTGCACTTTCCCTTGCGGTAACGGACAGCTCAATCCGCGCCAAAGGCGACTACCCCGAATGGTTCACACAGGGACGTTTTGACACACTTCCTGCCGACGCACACCACGCCGCAAGAGTTTACTACGCAAAGAATATGCTTGTCGGCGCACAGGAGGTTGCAACAGGCGAAAGACAGTACCCTAATATCAGGGGTCTTGGTATGATAAGGTTTTATCCTTATATAGTTGAGCCGATGATAACCAAAGCACACACCGACAAGACGATAATACCCGAGATATATTTAAGGCTGCTTTGTGCCATTGCCTACAGCCAGTCAGGTGACGCAAAGCAGGCAAAATTCCACATAGACAAGGCTATCGCGCTCTGCCTGCCCGACGGGCTTTTCGGACCGCTCGTTGAATACCGCAGGCAGCTCGGCAAGCTGCTTGACGAAAGACTGGCTATGGTTGACCCGGATGCCTTAAGAGAGGTAAAGGAGCTGCACAAGCAATACCTGACGGGCTGGACAATAATACACAACACCATCCTTGAAAGAAACGTATCCGTATCGCTCACCATTCGCGAGCGTGAAATTGCCCGCCTTGCTGTTTTCGGACTTTCCGACAGGCAGATTGCAGAGCAGCTCAAAATTTCCGAAGCCTCTGTAAAAGGCTTTATCCGCGCGGCAAAAAACAAAACGGGCGTTGACAAGCGCTCCGAGCTGGTGCTTTTCATATAAATTCACCCTACTAATTTACCATAAATACGGTTATTGTATTTTATTCATAAATATTATATAATACAGTTGCAGAAAGTTCTGCACACATTAAATCACTTTACAGATACTGTTTAATTTCTTAACAAAATTAAACTTTTGTCTCTGAACCGCAAAAATCCGACGGCCTGAACCACCGTCGGATTTTTGTTATATTTATTCATTTTTAAACACATTATTTGCTTCGGGGCTTGATTTCATTCCAAAGGGTAAAGCCGAGTATCATTATCAGCCGAAATCAAACATCAGCTTGTTAAAAGAATTATAAAGTATCATAACAATGTCCGGGTTAACCTTTTCCACATATTCTTTAACTGTACCGTCTTCATAATGCCTCAAATCCAATATATGCAATTCTTCACAGTCAAGTGCAATAAAAGGAGCCAATGTACAAGCAAAACTATTACGTATCAATAGTATTTTTTTACCGTTTTCGCATTTATGGTTTTTCATTATCTGAAGTGGGAAATCTCCGCCTGTATATACTGCATAAGGGTTATGTGCAAAGTAATCCTTAGTATCAATATGTTTATTTTGGAACATTGTATTTTCAAAATCTCCACTTTTCTTTTCTTCTCCGGTTGTAACAGTAAATGAGGTTTTGAATTTTGGGTAAATAAGTGATATATCATCAACACCGCCATAATAAATCCCCGTGCGCTTTCCTTGACTTCCAAGAAACCAATTCTCATACACTTTCTTATTATAATTATCCGGATCCAAATGTGTTTCATCAACAGTCAAACCGTATTTTTCCAACCGTTCCGAAACCTTCTGATAAGCAAAAAAAGCTGCTTCAGGCGTCCAATGATGATCTGTCTTAAAGAAATAATCATACTGATTCAGACCGCTATCAAATATCTCTTTTCGAATATCAATATAATCAATCTCCTCGAACGTTAAAACCTCCAAAAAATTATCCATATCAGAATTAGAATAATCCTCTATACCAACCGGTAATTGTGGATCATACTTATTTATTTTACCGGGAGCCATAACAAACAGAAAATCGATATTCCTCTGTTTCAGATATGAATTTAGCTCAATTGTATTTCGGGCAGCCGATTCATAATCACCTTTTCCTGATACAAATGTTAAATAACCGTTATTCAGCTTAACAACCGTATTTTCTTTTTCAACATCTATAATAACTTTTTTATCTAAAACTCTTTGGAAAAATCCATTAAAATTAATAAAGCTTTCCTTATAGCCCACATCATTAAACATAGTTTCTATTGTGTTTTTTACTGTATTTATTTTTTCAACCGGTGTACTATTTTCAGAAAACTCACCTTGTGTATATCCAAAAAGCGCTTGCCAAACTACAGGCTTAACAAATCCGTTCAAAGAAAAATAATTCTTCATTCCTAAAAAGATTATAACAGACATAAGCAATACTACAAATCTTTTGCTTATTTTATTCATATATGTCCCCTCCTCAGAAATTAAAATAAATAAAGGGATTGTATGAACCCTTAACGATATAAGAAACTGCCACCGCAAAAACAGCTACCATCAATATAGGATAAGCAACGTTTGCCAAAATATTATTTTTCAGTTTGGCTTTCAGCCACGGTGCTACGGGGAACGCAAACAGCAGTGCAGCCAAGAAGAAATATCTATTGTCTGTCAGATTGAACACAGCAGTTGAATCGTAAAGTGCATTTTGCGAAAGGCCAAACATTGATTTGATATAATCATTTGCGTGAGAAATATCGTTTGCTCTGAACAGCACCCATCCCAACACTACAAAGAACAAAGTATATACATGTCCAAACGCACCGATTTTCTTATCAAAGCCTGTAAGTTTCTCAAGCGCAATCAACACAAAATACATCAGACCCCAAAGAATAAAAGTCCAGTTTGCACCATGCCATACACCTGTTAGAAGCCATACAACAAACAGATTAAAAGCTAATCTTATTTTCGTATCCACACGGCTTCCGCCAAGCGGAAAATACACATAATCCCTAAACCATGAACCGAGGGAAATATGCCATCTACGCCAAAATTCCGAAACTGATTTTGATATGTAAGGATAATTAAAGTTCTCCAAAAAATGAAATCCGAACATCTTGCCCAAGCCTAACGCCATATCAGAATATCCTGAAAAATCGTAGAAAATCTGGAACGCATATGCAACAGCACCTATCCAAGCAAAGGCAACAGACAGATTTTCCGCAGCAAACGCATTGTCCGCAACAATTGCAAGAGTGTTTGCAAGAAGCACTTTTTTGCCAAGACCTACAACAAAACGACACACACCGTCAGTAAAATCACCAAGCGTTTCTTTACGGTTTTTTATCTGATCTGCAATAGTCTGATAACGAACAATCGGGCCCGCTATCAGTTGCGGAAAGAAGGAAATATATAAAGCAACATTCATCAGGTTCTTCTGCACTTCACCTGTCTGCCTGTAAACATCAAGCACGTAAGATATCGCTTGAAACATAAAGAACGAAATGCCTATTGGCAAAGCTATATCCGGAACAGATATATTAGCGTTGAATAATGAGTTTATATTCGTCAATGTGAAAACAAGGTATTTAAAAACAAAGAATATTGACAGATTTGATATAAGGGTAGCAGTAATAATTATTTTAGCTTTTTTCTTTTGCTCACGGTACTTGTCGACCAATAGTGCAAAAATATAATTAAGGAAAATTACAACCATCATTATCAAAACAAAAACCGGCTCACCCCACGCATAGAAAAACAAGCTTGTAAGAGTCAGCAAAACATTCTGTGCTGTACGGCTTTTTCGCAATAACACATAATAAAAAAACAATACTGCCGGCAAAAAGCCAAATATAAAAATTGCAGATGAAAACAGCATAGTAATCCTTCTTCACATAAATATTCTATTATATAATAGCTTACTTCAAAATGACTGTCAATGCGACAATTTATATTTTTTATATGGTTTCAGTTGAAAAAAGAACGAAAAAAGAATATAATATCAAAATGTATTAATTATTCGGGGCGATGAAATGAAGAACACCAAAAAGCTTGCATTACTGTGCTGTGCGGTATATTTCGTAAGCTACATAACGAGAATCAATTACGCCGCAACGCTTGCGGAAATTATAGCAGACCTTGGAATAACCAAGCAGCTTGCGAGCATTGCCGTTACGGGCAGTTTTGCAACCTACGGCTTCGGTCAGATTATAAGCGGTGTTGTCGGCGACAAATTCAAGCCGCATAACGTTATACTTTTCGGTCTTTTCGGCACAGCTGCCGTTAACCTTTCAATGGTATTTCTGCCGAATATATATCTGATGAACGCTTTGTGGTGTCTCAACGGCTTTTTTCAGGCGCTTATGTGGCCGCCGCTTGTCCGCCTTGTTTCCGAATATTTCAAGGGTAAGGACTACACTAGGGTTATTGCAAAGGTGAGCCAGGCTTCGTACGCCGCAACAATTGCCGTTTACACGGTTACGCCGCTCATCATTACGGTTTCACATTGGAAGGCTGTTTTTGCCGTTTGCAGCACGGTCGGTCTTGTGTTTGCGTTCATATGGCTTACGGCTACAAAATCGCTTGAATATACCGGCACTTCTTCCGCTTCAAAGACAAGTGAAGAAAAGGGCAAGCTGCCCGTAAAACTGCTCATTTCCGTTGGCATTATACCGATACTTATTGCAATTATTCTGCAGGGCTTCCTTCGCGACGGCATTACGACGTGGATGCCCACGTATATTTCCGAGGTGTTCGACCTCGGACCCGAGGTTTCAATTCTTTCAACGGCTATACTGCCGATATTCAGCATTCTCAGCCTTACCGTTGTTACAAAAATCGGCGAAAAGATTGCCAACGAGCTAAAAAGTGCCTTCGTCTTCTTCGTAACGGCACTTGCCTGCAACCTTATTCTGATTGCGTTTTTCTCGAAGGCGGCGGCACTCGATATTGTTACAATGGCAATTATCACAAGCTGTATGCACGGCGTAAAACTTATGCTTATCGGCAACGTGCCCTACCACTACTCCCGCTTCGGCAAGGTTTCAACCGCCTCGAGCACACTCAACGGCGCAACCTACATCGGCTCGGCTGTTTCAACCTATGCCTTTGCCGTTATTTCGGACAGGCTCGGCTGGAATTTTACGGTCTGCTTCTGGGCAGGCATTGCGGCTGTCGGTGCATTGCTTTGCCTTGCGTGTGTTAAAAAGTGGAAAGCCTTCCGCATTGAAAAGTAAAGATAAAAAAGTTAACTGCCTTATCCCGTTTGAGATAAGGCAGTTTTTGTTATGATATTGATTTCCTTTTCGTTTTGATTGTTGCGGCGTAAGCGCTGTTGCAAAGACCAAGAATAGCGGAAATTATAAACAGCAGCTCCATACCGAGGGTCTGCCATATCCAGCCGCCGAAAAGTGCAATAAAAATTGTGATAAGGTGGTTGATTGAAACACCCGTTGAAATTGTAGCTTTTATTTCGTTGGGGTCGTCCGACAAATCCTGAACGTAGACGTTTGAAGCCATTGATGCAAGGGAAATTACAGCATCGAGAATATATGTAATACAGCAGATTACGTATGCGACGTTCATCGGGAAAATGCGGTGTGCAAAGCCGTAGAAGAAGCAGACTATTACAAGAATGAGCGTATCGGAAACCATAACTACCTTGTAGCCTATTCTGTCAATAATTCTGCCGACTATGGGCGAAGCGAAGAAGCAGACTATTGCTGAAACGGCAAAGAGCAGGCTTATTGTTGCGGCATCGGCACCATAGAAGAGAATAAGGACATAGGGGCCGAAGGTAAAGAAAACCTGTTTGCGGGCGCCGTAAAACATTTCGAGCATATAGTACTTTGTGTACTTCTTATGAAAAAAGAAGCGGCGCTTGTTTTTATCCGTTTCGCTCTTACCGGTAATACGAAGCGAAAACACGGCACTTATAGCGGCAAGCACAGCGGCAATTGCAAAGAAAAGCCTGTATGGCTGGTTCGCGGTAACCATCGAGAAAACAAGCACAACCACCATATAGCCTATGAGTGTACCAACCTGGCTCGAGGCATTCTGCGCACCGAGTGCGGCACCGCCGTTGCCGGGCTTTGCGTATTTGAGCGAGAGGGTGTTTTTCATACCAATCTGGATATGCTCACCAAGAGAATACATACAGATTGAAAGTGTTACAAGCACCTTGCCGGGCGGAAGGATTGCGAGCATACCCATACCGCACAACAGGAAGAATGCACCAGCCTTGTAAAGCGTTTCGGCAGAAAGCATATAGAAAAGTGCAAGGATGAGAATCAACATTACACCGGGAATTTCACGGAAGAATTCCGCCACTCCCCTGTCCATTTCGCCCATACCGACAATTTCGGCAAGGTAGTTGTCAAGCAAGCCCTTGTACAGACCGTAGGAAAGACCCGTAACAAGGATTGAAAGTAAAAGGAATTTGTAGTTTTTGCCCTCAAGGAAGGTATCCTTAAAGCGTGGAATCAATCCCGATTTTTTCATTAAAACTTCATCGCCTTAAATTATACTTTTTTTAAAATCATAAAGCGGCGAAAATTCACCAGAATAATCACCGCTTTTATTTTGTGTTATAAATTTATTGAGCCTGGTTGCTCTTTGCAGCTTGCTTTGCCTTTTTCTTGGCTTCGCTCTTCGCCTTTCTGTCGGGAGAAGTGACATAGTTAAGAAGTGCGACACAGGCAATAATAATAGCCATAACAAGCAGAATACCTGCCATGCCCTTAGCCATGATGGGAAGGGAGGAGATAAAGTTGTCGGGAGTTATGGCAAACTTATACTGCATAGCCTCTTCGACAGCCTGAGTTGTCTGTTCAATAACAGTTGTATTTTCCATTATATTTCCCTCCTATTACTTAACAAGTGCGCCTACGAGTGTGAGGATAAGACCGCCTGCGATAACCGAAGCGACCTGACCCGAAACGTTAACACCGACAGAGTGCATAAGCAGGAAGTTCTGGTTGTCCTCTGCAAGACCCATCTTGTGAACAACACGGGCAGACATCGGGAAAGCGGAAATACCGGCAGCACCGATCATCGGGTTAATCTTGTTCTTGCTGAAGATGTTGATAATCTTTGCAATCATAATACCGCCGAAGGTATCAACAATGAATGCAACAAGACCGAGACCCATAATGAGAAGTGTTTCGAACTTGAGGAAATCCTCGGCAACCATTTTGGAAGCGATTGTAAGACCGAGGAAGATTGTGATAAGGTTTGCAAGAACGTTCTGTGCAGTTTCGGAAAGCGAATTGAGAACACCGCACTCACGGATAAGGTTACCGAACATAAGGAAGCCGATAAGGGCTGTTGCGTCGGGAGCAACAAGAGCAACAAGGATTGTAACAATAATCGGAAAGAGAATCTTCGTTGTCTTGGAAACCTTCTTGCTTGTGTTCTTCATGCGGATAAGGCGTTCCTTCTTAGTTGTGCAGAGCTTGATAATAGGCGGCTGAACGATGGGAACAAGCGCCATATAGGAATAAGCCGCAACCATAATTGCCGCAGTATAGTTGGAATTGAGCATATTTGCAACGAAAATAGAGGTAGGGCCGTCTGCCGCACCGATGATAGCGATTGAAGCAGCGTCCTTGAGGTCGAAGCCAAAGAGAGATGCAAGGCAGAGAGTGAAGAAAATACCGAACTGAGCAGCCGCACCGAAAATCATAAGTTTCGGGTTGGTGAGAACGGGCTCGAAATCAATCATAGCACCGATGCCTATGAAAAGAATCAAAGGGAAAAGCTCGTGGGAGTCGATACCGATTTTAAACAGGAAATCGATAACCGCTCTTACACCGGTTACGACACCGTCTGTTTCTTCGATAG
This sequence comes from Acutalibacteraceae bacterium, assembly GCA_045654045.1. Taxonomy (GTDB): domain Bacteria; phylum Bacillota; class Clostridia; order Oscillospirales; family Acutalibacteraceae; genus UBA8612. The sequence goes on along the minus strand of JAZOMP010000107.1, from coordinate 4,495 downwards.
GGGGAATCGGGAGGTTAACAAGAATAGCACCGAAGCCCATGGGAAGAAGAAGAGTGGGTTCCATTTCCTTCTTGATTGCGAGGAAAATCAGCACGCCGCCGATAATCCACATTACAATCTGCTGCCATTCAAGATTGCCGAGATTAGCAAAAATTTCAGCCATTTGAAAATCTTTCCTTTCTTAAAACCAAATTCTACGCCATTATAGCATAGTTTAATCATACAGTAGCTTATTATAAACAAAGGCCTGCAAAAATGCAAGCCTTTAAAAGAAAATATTAAATTATTTTCCGCGAAAATCATCTAAATTCAAACGCCCAACAGCGTATTCACGGTTTATGCCCGCTCATCTCCAACACTCCATATCTGTAACAATGTAACACATAAAGATAGCTACAAAAATCTCTACATAAAACCACAACCGTTAAACTGTTTGCTAAATAAGCAATCAATCCCAGCCAGAAGCAAAAACTATACGATTAAACTATTCTTTTTAAGCTTTCAGTACAACACCTGCAACGCAAAACCATATGCTTGGTTGATACAATTATTATGTTGAATTTTGCATTTTAATATGTTATTATGTCATTTATTAGGGGGCTTATTATATGGACATTTTTATTTCATATTCTAGTAAAGATATTGAGACTGCTAAATGTATATGTCAAATTTTGAAGGAGCAAAAATTCCAGTATTGGATTGCTCACGAAAACAGCGATTTTGGCGAGCATTATGCAACTACCATTATAACACAAATTTCTGAAGCAAAAATCTTTTTGGTTCTTGTATCAAACGCTTCGAATCTATCCACTCACGTCATCAACGAAATAAATTCTGCTGTTATGCGTGATAAGCTTATTATCCCTATAATCATAGACGACGTTAAGCTTTCTCCGGCAATGGAATACTATCTAGCTAGCAACCATTATTTACAATATGTCCCGGATAAAGATTTTTCTATCCGCTTAACCAACAGAATTTTATCTTTACTAGGGATTCCGTTTGAAAACGCCAAGCAACAAATCGATGATGAAATTTCGAAAGAATGTAAAGAACTAATAAAAAAATCTAAAAATAATGACTTAGCAGCTCTTTGTGAACTTGGAAGAAGATATTATGGTGGCACTCATGGGTTGAGTAAAAACCTGGAGCTTGCCTTTTCTTGTTTTTTGAAAGCAGCTGAACAAAACTATGCCGATGCTCAATGCAATGTTGCTTGGTGCTACGAGGTTGGCGATGGTATTGAGGAAGATTTGTCAAAAGCTTTTGAATGGTACGAGCTTTCAGCCAAAAACCATTGTCCTATGGCTCAATACAGTCTGGGTTGGATGTATTCTAATGGAATTTACGTCCCCAAGAACCAAAGCAAAGCAATTAACTGGTTCATAAAAGCTGCTGAAAATGGGCATGCAATGGCTCAGTATAAGCTTGGTATGGCGTACCTGGAAGGAACAGGTGTCGATCAAAACGAAATTATAGCCAATCATTGGCTTATGCTATCCGCAGACCATGGTATAGTGTTTTCACAATATCAATTAGCAGAAAATTACTATTACGGTAGAGGATGTAAGCAAGATATTATTAAAGCCAAACAAATGTGGTTGCTTTCAGCAGAAAAAGGGTTTGAGCGTTCCGCCTTAGCACTTGAGAAATACTATGACATATACTATATGGATGAGAATAAAACGTTTTTAGCATAACTTTTCTCCAAAAAGCATATCCGATTACTTCTTTCATGCTTCCAACGTTAATCTCTTCTCTCAATTCATTTATCATAAATTAATCTCAAAAACACCCGTCTTGAGTAAAATCTCAAGCCGGGTGTTTCACTATGGTTTTAGATACAGCAACACGACACATTCACACTGGTGAGCAAACGGGAACATACCCACAGCACGCATTTTAAGTTTAAAGCCAGTCAAACACATTTTAGCGTAACCTTACACAAGTAAAACTATTTTCTCAAAATATCTTTAATTATTCTTTTGGCCTTATCTTCAAAGGACATATGCTTGGATACCGCGTAAGACAAACCACGCTTTTCAAAATCCGCCTTAAAGGATTCCATTTCCGTAGTTTTTTCTACATTAATATCATATCTGCAATTGGCTTTAATCGCTTTATCGGTATCTGTTAAACTTAAAACAAAATTTTCCAAATTTCTGACAAATTCATCACCTTTGTCTGTATATACGAAAGCAACTGACGAACCGAACTTATTATATCCCTCATCAGTTTGTGATGTTCCCCAATGATCTCCTATTGTTATATCCGCAACATGGTTGTCCCCTTTATTCTTGCACTCATAACATTTATTTAAAGGCATCATAAGGAAAGCTATGCCGTAGTTTGTTTCATAGAACGGTTTAACATATTCTTTTCCGTTTTCGAATTTCGCATAAAGATACGGAGGTTTCCAATACGGATTTTTATATCTAACATTAAAATCTATTATTCTTGATTTATTCTTTTTTTCCAATCTATCTATAAAATCTTTTGCAACAGCAGGATATGTTGGTCCGCGGCAAATCAAATCAACACTTATAAGCTTTTCATCAGACACATTTGCTTTCTTTATATAATTTTTCACCGCAAACACATCGCACGGTAATCCTATAAATAAAACCGTTTTTTCACCCTTAAGATCGACTACTATAGAATTCAGTATATCTCGATTTAACTTTGCACCGATATATTTTGAACTTTTCAGCAAATTAATTTCTTCTGTTGTTGATACACGAATATAAGCGACATCCTTAAAACTCCCCAAAGGATAATAAGAAACCCCATAAACTACACCGCCGGATTTGACAATCTGTTCAGACATTGCTGTAGCAATACCTCCTGAAGCAGACTCTCTTAACCTTTCCTCACAACTAATGTATCCGCAATATGTATTCTTAATCATTTTCTCACCTCAAAATTAGTCAGATTAAATGTTTTCTCATTAGCTGAACAACTACTTCTGTATGAAGGGTAAATGGAAATTGATCAACAGGTCGGATTTTTGTAACCTCATAGCCGTTTCTTGTGAGGTAGCGCAAATCACGTTCGAGGGTTTCGGGGTTACAGGAGATATATACCACCTTTTCCGGAGCAAGGGTGACAACGCTTGAAAGAAAGCGCTTATCACTTCCTGCACGGGGCGGGTCCATAAAAACTACGTCTGCCTTTTCGCCTGCCGCCGCCATTTCACGCATAAATTCGCCAGCATCGGCACAGATAAAGCGGATATTATCCGCATTGTTCCTTACGGCGTTTGATTTTGCATCGCGCACGGCAGAAGCATTGAGTTCTGCGCCGATAACCTCGCCTGCTGTTTTAGAAGCGATAATGCCGATTGTACCTGTGCCGCAGTAGGCGTCAATCACACGCTCTTTACCCGTAAGCCCTGCGTACTCAACAGCAAGTGAATAGAGCTTTTCAGTCTGCGCAGGGTTAATCTGATAGAACGACTGCGGAGAAATACGGAAGGTACAGCCACAAAGGCTATCCTCTATATAACCGTTGCCGTAAAGAACTTTGTTTGTGTCGCCCAGAACAAGGTTTGTGTGCTTTGAATTTATATTCTGCACAACGGTTGTGATCTCGGGGTGTGCTTTTAACAGTGCACCGACGAAATTGTTCTTTGACGGAAAAACAGCACTTGCCGTAACAAGCACGACAAGAATTTCGCCGCTGTTGTAGCCCTTGCGGATAAGCACGTGGCGGAGAAAGCCGCTGCCCGTATCCTCGTTATAGGGTCTGAATTTGAATTTGGGCAAAAGATTTCTTATTGTGACAATGATTTCGTCCGCCTTTTCATCCTCAATCATACAGCTGTCAACGTTTACGATACGGTGGCTGCTGCTCTGATACACACCCGAAACGATTTTGCCACCGCGGGTTGTACCGAAAGCCGCCTGCACCTTATGGCGGTAGTGGTAAGGATTTTCCATGCCGATTATTTTGCCTACTCTGCCGAATTTACCGAGCAGCTTTTCAACCTGAGCCTGCTTAAATTTAAGCTGGCGGGGATAATCCATATTCTGTAGCTGACAGCCGCCGCATTTTTTGGCAAGCGGACAGCGTTTTTCATGTGCTATAACAATCACCTGCTAAATTTTTAGTAATCTTTTTTCGACAATCAGTCAACCTTGCTTATTCTGAAGCCGTAGCTGAATTTTTTGAACGCGTGGAGGATATACGGCTCACGCAGGCAGGCGTAACCCGGCATATCACCGCCGACGCCGCAGGAGAAGCCGTCAATACCGACGGAAACGTAGTCTTCATCCTCTAATTCATAGAGGTGCTTTGCCTTTTCAAGTCTCTCCTGGCTGTAGTTTCTTGCGTTGAATTCAAAGCTTGCACCGTCGAGAGCCTCAAACTTAAAGCCTCTGCCCTCGCTGTCGGTGAGCTTCATCATACGGCAATCGACACGGGTACCGTTTTCCTGCGGACGCATATAACGGTGCTCAAGACCTTCTACATCGGCAAAGTGTGTATCAATTCTTGC
>JAZOMP010000106.1:0-14944 GCA_045654045.1 Acutalibacteraceae bacterium | reverse complement strand
AGGTAAGAGCCTGGACCATCAAGCGCGGCACAAAGGCTCCGCAGGCGGCAGGTAAGATTCACACCGATTTCGAGCGCGGTTTCATCCGTGCAGAGGTTGTCGCTTTTGACGACCTTGTGGCTTGCGGCACTATGGCGGCGGGAAAGGAAAAGGGCCTTGTCCGCAGCGAAGGCAAGGAGTACGTTATGAAGGACGGCGACATTGTTCTCTTCCGCTTCAACGTATAATTTTGACGGTGCATATTAATTGTGGAAATATTATGAAAAACAGAAAGGTGCATAACCAATGGGAGTACGTGAGTGCAAAAAAATTATTGTTGTCGGCAACGCAGGCAGCGGTAAAACTACCTTCGCTACCAGACTCAGTGAAATTCTCGGTTTGCCGCTCATACATCTCGACAAGGAATACTGGCGTCCCGGCTGGCGTGAAACACCCCGTGAGGCATGGCTTGAAAAGCACAAGAGCTTAATTGAAAGAGACGAATGGATAATAGACGGCACGTACGGTGTACTGCTCAAGGAGCGCTTCCTTGAGGCGGATGCCGTAATGTTTATGGATGTTTCCCGTCCGAGGTGTTATTATAACATTATTAAGCGCAGAATAAAGTATAACACCAATGTAAGACCCGATATGCCCGAGGACTGTCCCGAATTCATCCGACCTGACCAGCTTAAAAAAATCTGGTATTTCCCCAACGGTAACCGCAACCGCATTATGAACTATATGATGCGTTACCCGAGGGAAGAAATGCATACCTTCTACACAACTGAAGCGGCAAACGAATGGCTTGACAAGCTTGCCGAAAAGGTTGAGAAGGGCAAGGAAGACAAGGAAAACGCACAATGATATTCAAGAAAAAAACCTATTCCTCCGGCGGACCCGAGTACCTTATCGTAGGTCTTGGCAACCCCGGCAGGCAGTACGAAATAACCCGCCACAACGCAGGCTTTCTGTTTATGGATATGTTAAGTGATAAGCTTGATGTGAAGATAAACAAAATAAAGTTCAAGGCTGTTGTAGGCGAAGCGCAGATAGGCGGCGTACGTTGTCTGCTGATGAAGCCGCAGACCTTTATGAACTTAAGCGGTGAGGCGGTAAAAGAGGCTTGCACCTTTTACAAAATTCCGCCCGAAAACGTAATAGTTGCTTTTGACGATATTTCGCTTCCCTGCGGCGGTCTGCGCATCAGGCGCAAGGGCAGCGCAGGCGGTCACAACGGAATTAAGAGCATTATCCAGCACCTGGGAAGTGACAATTTCCCGAGGATAAAGCTCGGTGTAGGCGCAAAGCCCCACCCCGATTACGACCTTGCGGATTACGTGCTTTCCAACTTTGCAAAGGACGATATTCCGCTTATGAAGCAGGCTATGGAAAAGGGCTGCGATGCACTTGATTTTATGGTCAAGGGCAAAATCGACGAAGCAATGAGTAAGTATAGTCACTAACTTAAAATTTTGCAGGGGGTACATTCCGTATTCCCTGCCTTTCGCCTTTATAAATAAGGAGTAAAAAATGTCTTGTTTTCTTAACACAATAAAAGACCTTGTGGAGTATAACGAGCTTTCCCGTGCGGTGGATTCAAACCGTCTGCCTATGGGTGTGCTCGGTCTTTCGCATATTCACAAGGCACATTTCATCCATTCGCTTTGCGAGGAAAAAAAGCGCAAGGCGCTTATAATTGTGCCCGACGAAGGCTCTGCCTCAAGATTGAGAGATGACCTTAAATCTTTAGGCAGCGCGGCGGCAGTGTACCCCGCGGGCGATTTCAGCTTCCGTCCCACTCAGGCACACTCCCGTGAATACGAGCAGCAGAGATTGGGCGTGCTTTCCTCAATGGCACACGGTACGCTCGACTGCGTTGTAATGAGCGTTGAAGCGGCAATGCAGCTCACCGTTGAGCCGCATATCCTTCGCAGAAACACTATGACTATAGGTGAAGACAGCGAAATCCTGCCCGATATGATAGCCGACGACCTTGTTGCCGCAGGCTATGTGCGCTGTGAGCTGGTAGAAGGTAAGGGCCAGTTTGCAATACGCGGCGGTCTTATTGATATTTTTCCGCCATCGGAAGAAAACCCGGTCAGAATAGAGCTGTGGGGTGAAACTGTTGACAGCATAGCCTATTTTGAAATTGATTCACAAAGAAGAACGGAGCAGATAGGCGAAATTCTGATTACTCCTGCCACCACCGTGCTTTACGAGAGTACGGATTCGCTTATCGGCGTAATTGAACAGCACAGAAATTCTCTCAAGGGTAAAGGCTCCGTCAAGGCAAAGGCTTCTCTTGACGAGGATATAGAAAAGCTGAAAAACGGAATAAGAATAGAATCGCTCGACCGTTACCTGCCCTTACTCGGTAACGGCGGCTCAACAATATTCGAGCACGCGCAAGGGTATATGCTCTTTGTCTGCGAAACCTCAGCAGTAAAGCTTCATGCCGAAGCGGCAGAAAAGCTGATGAACGAGGACATAAAGGCAATGTTTGAGGAGGGTGTGCTCTCAAAGGGAATGGACTGCTATTCTATTTCCTTTGCGCAGCTTACCTCGCTTTACGAAAAGCTCCACGCCGCATATCTGGACAATCTGCCCCGAGGCAGTTTTGACACGCCTGTGCGTAATTTAGTTACGGTTTCTGCCCGTCAGCTTCCGCCGTGGACGGGTCAGCTTCTTGATTTGCTTGAAGATATACGTCCTGCGGTATCAAAGGGCTTTAAGGTTATAGTCTTTGCCGGTACGGAAAAAACCGCAAAAGCGCTCAGCGACGAGCTTCGTGACGAAGAGGTAAACAGCGTTTATCTGCCCGTTACACCTGCTTCATTTTCGCCCGGCATGGTAAGTGTGCTTCCCGGTACGCTTTCCTTCGGCTTTGAATATCCTGCTACAAAGGTTATGGCAATAACCTATGGTTCAAGGCAGGCTAATTTAGGCTCGCTTCGTAAAAAAGCAAAGAAGAACAAGGGCCAGGGCTTCAACAGTCTTGATGAACTGCACAGAGGAGATTACGTTGTCCACTCCGTACACGGTATCGGTATTTTTGACGGCATAGAAAGCCTCAACGCTTCGGGCACAATCAAGGATTATATCAAAATCCGTTACGCCAAGGACGGTGTGCTTTACGTGCCCGTTTCACAGCTTGACCTTGTTACGAAATATATCGGCCCGGGCAGCGAAACAAAATCCGTTACTCTCAATAAGCTCGGCTCGGGTGACTGGCAGAAAACCAAAACCCGTGTACGCACCGCCGTAAAGGAAATGGCGGCAGAGCTTATAAATCTCTACTCCAAGCGTATGAATATAAAGGGCTACGCTTTCTCGCCCGATATTGATATGCAGAACGATTTTGAGCGCAGGTTTGAGTTTGATGAAACTGATGACCAGCTTCGCTGTATAGCCGAAATAAAGCACGATATGGAAAAGCCTCACCCGATGGACAGACTGCTTTGCGGCGACGTCGGCTTCGGCAAAACAGAGGTTGCCCTGCGTGCGGCGTTCAAATGTGTTGCCGACGGCAAGCAGTGCGCAATTTTAGTGCCGACAACCTTGCTTGCAATGCAGCACTACCAGACAATAAAAAAACGTTTCGACACCTTCCCCATAGAGTGCGATATGATTTCACGCTATCGCACACCCAAGGAGCAGGAAAAAATATTAAATCAGCTCCGCCGTGGCTCACTTGACATAATCGTAGGCACACACCGCCTTATTTCAAGTGACATTCAGTTCAAGGATTTAGGCCTCGTAATTGTTGACGAGGAACAGCGCTTCGGTGTTGCACAGAAAGAAAAGCTCAAGGAGCGTTTCCCTGCCGTTGACGTGCTTACGCTTTCCGCTACACCCATTCCCAGAACGCTCAATATGGCTATGACGGGTATCCGCGATATGTCCACGCTTGAAGAAGCGCCTATGGACAGACACCCCGTACAGACCTACGTTATAGAATTTGATATGGATATAATCGCCCAGGCGATTGAGCGTGAAATCCGACGCGGCGGTCAGGTTTATTATCTGCATAACAGGGTAGAGGATATTGACCGCTGTGCCGCCCGTCTTCACGCCGCCCTGCCCGACGCGAGAATTGCAGTCGGTCACGGCAAGATGACTGAGGATGAACTCAGCGAAGTGTGGCAGTCGCTTCTTGAAGGTGAAACGGACGTGCTTGTTTGTACTACGATTATCGAAACGGGTGTTGACGTGCCCAACGCAAACACCCTGATTATAGAAGACGCTGACAGAATGGGTCTTGCCCAGCTCCACCAGATAAGAGGACGTGTCGGCAGAAGCTCGCGCCGTGCAAGTGCATATTTCACCTTTACCCGCGGCAAGGAGCTAAGCGATATTTCAACGCGCCGCCTTGAAGCGATAAGAGAATTTACAGAATTCGGTTCGGGCTTCAAAATCGCAATGCGTGACCTTGAATTAAGAGGTGCAGGCAACGTTCTCGGTGCAGAACAGCACGGCCATATGGAAGCCGTCGGTTATGATATGTATGTAAAGCTCCTCGGCGAAGCCGTAAGTGAGGAGAAGGGCGAAGCACCCGAAAAGCCGACTAAGGAATGCCTTATCGACCTGCGTGTTGACGCTCACATTCCCGAAAAATATATTTCCAACGTACCGCAAAAATTGGCAATGTACCGCAGAATTGCCGATATAAGAAACGAAGCGGATGCCGAGGACGTGCTCGACGAGCTTATAGACCGCTTCGGTGAGCCGCCTGCAAGCGTTACGGGACTTATCAGCGTTTCTCTGCTGCGTAACAGCGCAGCGGATATGGGAATATACGAAATCGGTCAGAAGGGCGATTCACTTATTCTCTACCTCGACCGACCCGATATGCAGCGTGTTGCCGCTCTTGCCGCCGCAATGGGTAAGCGTTTGTCATTAAACGCAACGGGACAGAAGCCGTATATCAGCATTAAAGCAAAAATCGGAGAAGCACCCATTGAGCAGCTAAGACAGGCACTTTCGATTATGGCAAAAGCAAAATAACAGTTCAGCGAGGAACTCGCTAAACTGTAATTTACAAAACAAAACCTGCATATTTCCTCTCTCCCTGTACAAACTAACCTCACAACTAAAGTTTGGGAGTGAGAAAAAAATGATTGACAAGGCATCGCTTGCGCTGGTTATTATCGGCGCACTCAACTGGGGCAGTATAGGTCTTTTCAAGTTTGACCTTGTTGCCTGGATTTTCGGCGGTCAGGCTGCGCTTATGAGCAGAATTATCTATACACTTGTTGCTCTTGCAGGTATCTGGTGCATATCTCTGCTTTTCCGCACGGATTCAGAGGGCGTAACGATTACACAGGACACAGAATAACGGGAAGCAATTTCCCGTACATAGAAAAGCTTACGCTTTTCAGTGATATATCCTACGGATGTGATATTTGTCACGCCGTGACAAGTGATATTTCGTCTTCGACCAAGTGATATATTTGCCTTGCGGCAAATGTTAAGGGACTGCGTCGCTATTTAATAAAATAAAGGGTGATATTGTTTGAAAAAAATCAATGTTGTGCCAAGACCCAATTCCGTTACATATACGGGCGGTGTTGTTTGTGAGACCGCCTTTAAAAACGTTTTTGAATTCACTGTTTCCGACCCGAAGCTGGGCGAGGAGGGCTACTGCCTTAAGGTTGAGCCTTCTTCAATCACGCTTACTGCTAACACGGAGCAAGGACTTTTTTACGCAAGGAAAACGCTTGAACAGCTTATGTCAGCTGACACAATACCCTGCGTTACGGTTGAGGACAAGCCGAGGTTTTCTTACCGCGGCTTTATGCTCGACAGCGCAAGACATATGCAGACGGTTGCCGATATCAAAAAAATTATCGACGTTGCCGCTCTGCTTAAATTCAACGTTTTTCATTGGCACCTTTGCGATGACCAGGGCTACAGAATTGAAAGCGAAAAATTTCCCGAGCTGAACGTTAAAGGCTCGTGGCGTGAGGGTGACGATTTCGGTAACAGACACGTAAAAGAGCCCTACGGCGGCTTTTACACAAAGGATGAAATCCGCGACATTGTTGCCTACTGTGCCGAGCGGTTTATTGAGGTTATTCCCGAAATTGACCTGCCGGGTCACACTACTGCGCTTATCAGCACGTATCCTCACCTTTCCTGCCGCAACGAGCAGATTAAGGTTAAAACAAAGCAGGGTATTTTTGAGGATATCCTTTGCGCAGGCAAGGAAGAAACTTTGGAATTTGTGTTTGAACTTTTAGAGGAAATTATTCCGCTTTTCCCCTCGGAAAGGTTTCACATCGGCGGTGACGAAGCACCGAAAATCCGTTGGAAAGAGTGCCCGGAGTGTCAGGCAAAAATCAAAGAGCTTGACCTTAAAAATGAGGAAGAACTTCAGGGCTGGTTTACCGCAAGAGTTATTGAGTTTTTAGCACAAAAGGGCAAAAAGCCAATTGTATGGAATGAGAGCCTTGCAGGCGGAAATCTGCCCGAGGGCACAACCGTGCAGATGTGGATGGACCCGAAGAAAAACTCTGTCCGATGGGCAAACCGTGCAAACCCGATTATCAATAGCGATTTTTACCACTACTACTGCGACTATCCCTACCATATGACTCCGCTTAAAAAGACCTATAATTTTTCTCCTGTGCCCAAGGGTGTTGCGCCGATTATGGAGCGCTTTGTCCTCGGCGTTGAATGCCCGATGTGGACGGAGTACGTTTACAACTTTGAATGGCTGTGTCATATGGCATTTCCGCGCTTTGCGGCTGTTGCCGAAAGAGGCTGGACGAAGGAGCGGCTTTGCGACTGCGGCGATTTTGAAAACCGCTTTAAAAATATCATTCCCCTTTTAAAAGAAAAAGGTGTTTGTCCCGCCCCTGAAAGCGAGTGGAATTATAACCCAGCCAAAAGACTTAAGGGCACGCTTAAATTTTTTGCAGACAAAATCGATTTCGACCTTGTTGCAAATTCGGTAAAGAATTTGAAAAAATAAGAACGGTGAATATATCACTCCGCAAAGGTAAAAATACTACTGCGGAGGTGAGAATATATGAACTGTGCAAACGGCAACAAGAGCATTCATTGCAGCGTTGAGCAGTGCCGCCACCATTGCGGTAACGCCAACTACTGCACACTCGATACTGTATCAATCGGCACACACGAGCCCAACCCCACAGAGGCAAAGTGTGTTGACTGCAACTCTTTTGAAAAGAAATAAAACAAAAACGGTTTGGCGAAACGTCCACGCCGGACAAGGCAGTATTGCTTAAAATGTGAGTTTTAAGCACAATAATGCATCAAAAAACCTTGGTAAGCATCAGCATTACCGAGGTTTTTTCTTTTTTAGAACTAACAGTTACAAAACTGTAACTTCTTTTTTGGAGAATTATGTGTTATTATATAATCGTAAAGTCAAACAGTTCAGTTTCAGTCCATTTTTTTCAGCAGTTTTAAGAGGAAAGCGGTGAGTACGATGGTTTTTTGAAAAACTGTAAGCATATCGATACAAGGATGTGTTCCTGTGAACCGTCATTTTAAATTACATTATAATAAAAGGAGGTAAACAAAATGAAGAAACTATATGAAAAGGTGCTGTCTTTAATTCTTACAGCAGTTTTACTTTTATCTTTTGTTGTGACAGGTTTTGCCAACGATATGTCAGGGTCAATAGAGGATGAACCTGTGCCGGAGTACAGCAACGGACTTTTTATTTATAAAATAAAAGACGGCAAAGCCTACTTAATTAATACGGAACCTGAAATTGCCGATACATATTCCGGTACACTCACAATTCCCGCAACACTCGGCGGCTATCCTCTTGCAAGTATAGTTGACGATGCGCTGGCTTTTTTACCGCTTGTTACGGCGTTTGTTGCAGATGAAGCAAGCGAATACTTCACGTCGGATGAAAACGGTGTTTTGTTCAACAAAAACAAAACCGTGATTTTACAGTATCCTCAGGCTTCAACCGCCAAGGTTTACGCGGTGCCCGACAGCGTGAAAACAATTTCGTCCTATGCTTTCGCTTTTAACACTTCTCTTGAGCAGGTTACATTCAGCGAAAACAGCAGCCTTACACTTATTAGTAGCGATGCGTTCAAAAAATGCACCTCGCTTAAAAGCTTTTCCGTACCCGATAAGGTTACGAAGATAGGTATATTCGCTTTTTATGAATGTACTTCGCTTGAAAGCGTCACGTTCGGCGAAAACAGCCGGCTTGACAGAATTGAAGACGGAGCGTTTATATACTGTGCATCGCTTAAAGAGTTTGTTGCGCCGCAAAGCTTAACGCATATCGGCGGTCAGGCTTTAGCACACTGCTCATCGCTTACAAGTGTTGAATTCGGCGCCGACAGCAAGCTTACAGAAATTGAAGGAAGGGCTTTTGAAAACAGCGATGGTCTGACCGAGATTTATTTACCTGCAAGTGTCAGTGTGCTCGGCAAGACATTGTTTATGAGCTGTGATAATATTGAAGCGGTTAATGTTGATGAAGCCAATGCGGTTTATTCAAGCGTAAACGGTGTTTTATTTGATAAGGCGAAAACTGTTTTAGTGGAGTATCCGCATAAAAAAACAGACTCCGATTACACCGTGCCCGATGGAGTGCATACCATAAATACCGCAGTGTTCAGCGGTAATGAATATCTGGTTAACGTAAGCTTGCCGGACAGCATTAAGACGATAGGTGAAAGTGCCTTTGAGGCTTGTGAGAATCTTACAACCGTTACGTCAAGCGAAAGCATAAAGCTTGAAACTTTAGGCGACTTTGCTTTCCGTGATTGTACCCGGCTCACTTCTGTCTGTTTGGGTAGCTCACTCAAAAGTATAGGTACGAGAGCTTTTTATAACTGCTATAATCTTGAAAATATCGGGCTTGGAGAAGATAATAAGCTTGAAAGTATAGGCGATTCTGCATTTAGCGACTGTCGCAAGCTGAAAGAAATTCACTTACCCGACAGTCTTACGCATATAGGACAGTGGGCATTCAACTGTTGCAAAAGCCTTACGGAAATCAATATTCCTTCACAGCTTGAAAGCATAAGCCTTGCGGTTTTCTACGGCTGCTCAAATCTGACCGGCGATATCGTTATTCCCGACGGTATAACAGAAATTAGGCTTTATGCATTCAGAGGCTGCTCTAAAATAACAAGCCTGACCGTGCCCGAAAGCGTTACAAGTATCGGATCAGAGTCTTTTGTGGGCTGCTATCGCCTTAAAAGCATAAATTTTGCCGAAAACAGCAAGCTGAAGACAATCAATAACGGCGCATTCAACTATTGCACAAGCCTTACTGAAATTACCCTGCCTGAAACAGTAACATATATCGGCTCAACCGCATTTGCCGATTGCGAAAAGCTTGAGAAAATCAGCATTCCCGATACAGTTGAAAGAATAGGAGACAGTGCTTTCACTAATACTGCTCATTTTAAAAATAAAGACAATTGGTACTCAAATGCATATTACGCAGGTAATCATTTGATATATGCATACAGCAATAAAATGGGCGAAAAACTCGTAATACGTGAGGGAACAAAAACGGTTGCAACATACTTCCTTACAAAAACGTGTGAAAGCCTGAAAAGCATCTATATACCGAAAAGCCTTGCAATTGTTAACTTCCATAGCTTCTCCGGATGTAAGAATGTTGAAAAAGTTTACTATGCGGGCAGTGAAGAGGATTTTAAAAACATCAAAATCGATGCTTCCAATGACTTCCTGTTTTCGAATATCGAATATAATCATGACCATAAATATACCTCTGAGGTTACAGAAACCTCCAACTGCACAAAAGAAGGAAAAGAACAGCACACCTGTATTTGCGGTCATATATATTACAGTACAATCCCGTGTGATGCAACTGCCCATACATTCGGAGAATGGACGGTTACAGGTCAACCTACAGCAACACAGACCGGCACAAAAGAACGCAGCTGTATTCGCTGCAGCGAAAAGCAATACGAAACTATTCCTGTAAATCCGGGTGAGGTTTACGGCATAGATATTCCCGAAACAATTACCGTAAAATATAAGAAGAGTTTTGAATTGGTTCCGACATTAGATTGCGATTCAACAGCAGACTACTGGATTTTGTGGGAATCATCAGATTTGAATATAATAACACCTTACTCCGACGGTGAATTTTCTGCACTCGGAACAGGTAGGGCAACAATAACCTGTACGGTAAGGGACACTCAGGGTAACGAATTTACCGACACCTGTACAGTAACCGTTAAGTACACGTTCTTGCAGCTAATAATTAAGTATATTCTTTTCGGTTGGCTGTGGTTTTAAGGTATCGGCAGTAAACGGATAATGATGAATTACGCATTGTTTGTCCTAGACAAACAATGCGTAATTTGTTAAATCAGCATAGCCACTATTCTGTCAACACATTGCTCGGGAGTCAGCCCTGAACAGTCGAGCGTAATATCCGCCAGACTTTCGTAAAGCGGTGCTCTTTCTTCATACAGCTGGGCTACGGTTTCACCGTTTTTCATTGCAACGCCACGGGTTTTAATATCCGCAAGCCTCTTTTCGATTTCGGCAAGCGGCAGCTTGAGGTAAACAAAAATACTGTTGTTTTTAAGCTTTTCCATAGCTTCCTTGCCGTAAATTGCGCTGCCTCCCGTAGCAATAACGCTGTTTTCAAACTCACAGCCGCAGATTATGTCGTTTTCCGTCTGCAAAAATCCGTCTGTGCCTTTTTGTTCAATTATATCGCAAAGGCTCATTTTACAGGTGTTCTGAATTATAAGGTCGGTGTCGGTGAAAGAGCAAAGCAGGCTCTTTGCAAGAAGCACGCCGATAGTGCTCTTTCCGGCACCCGGCATACCGATTAAAACAATGTTTTTCATATGTTTTCTCCACTATTTTATTATAACGGAATTTTACCTCATTCCGAAGAAAAAATCAACAAAAAATCTCCCCGTAAAGTGCATTTATTCTCTGCGTATTTGCTTGACGAAATATGGGGTTTATGATAATATAAAAATGTAAATAAAGCGTACAAAAAAATAAAAAACCTCTGACGAAAACAGAATTGTTGTGGAGTTAACCACGGTGAGGTTTTTGCTTGTCGGTCGTCTGGGCAGCACTTCTGTTTGAAGTGTTGGCCTTTTGTTATTTTTTTGCGTAATTTTCAGCTTTATAATAATTTTGTTGATAATTTTTTCAATATACGAGTTTTAAAAGGAAAGGAAGAAATGTGTTATGTTTGAACAGTGGAACGGCTTTAAAGCCGGCAAATGGCAGGACGAAATAAATGTCCGCGACTTTATTCAGCTCAACTACACTCCTTACGAGGGTGACGAGAGCTTCCTTGCAGGTCCTACCGACCGCACAAAGAAGGTTTACGAAAAGTTTGATGCACTTCTTAAAGAGGAGCAGGCTAAAGGCGGCGTGCTCGATATTGATACAATTACAGTATCCTCACTTACCGCTTATATTCCCGGTTACCTCGACAAGGAAAACGAAATTATCGTCGGTCTGCAGACGGACGAGCCCCTTCGCAGAGGCGTAAACCCCTTCGGCGGTATGAATATGGTAAGAAAGGCCTGTAAGGCTTACGGCTACGAGCTGTCCGAAGTAGTTGAGGAGGAATTCCGTTACAGAACAACCCACAACGACGGCGTTTTCAGAGTTTATAACGACGAAATCCGTGCCGCCCGTCACACAGGTATTATTACAGGTCTGCCCGATGCTTACGGCAGAGGCAGAATTATAGGCGACTACAGACGTGTTGCCCTTTACGGCGTTGACAAGCTTATAGAAGAAAAGCTTAAGGATAAGGCAGCAATTGCCGCAAACGATGTTCTTGCAGAGGATATCCGCAGACTTGAGGAGCTTTTCCAGCAGATTAATTTCCTCGGCAAGCTCAAGGAAATGGCGGCAATGTACGATTGCGATATTTCCGTTCCCGCAAAGGACTCCAAAGAGGCTGTGCAGTGGCTGTATTTTGCCTATCTCGGTGCAATCAAGGAGCAGAATGGTGCCGCAATGAGCCTTGGCAGAACCTCAACCTTCCTCGATATATACTTCGAGCGTGACCTTAAAAACGGCACTTACACCGAAGAGCAGATTCAGGAAATTATGGACGATTTCGTTATGAAGCTGCGTATGGCACGTCATCTTCGTACCCCCGAATACAACGAGCTTTTTGCAGGCGACCCGATGTGGATTACAGAGGCAATCGGCGGTATGGGTGAGGACGGCAGACCGCTTGTCACAAAGAACTCCTTCCGTGTGCTTCACACGCTTTATAACCTCAACCCCAGCGCTGAGCCGAATATGACCGTTCTCTGGTCAACTCAGCTTCCCCATGCCTTCAAGCGTTTCTGCGCAAAGGTAAGCTGTGACACAGACTCAATCCAGTATGAGAACGATGACGTAATGCGCCCCGTTTACGGCGACGATTACGCTATTGCCTGCTGTGTTTCCGCTATGAGAGTGGGCAAGGATATGCAGTTCTTCGGCGCAAGAGCAAACCTTGTAAAGCTCCTTCTTATGGCTCTCAACGGCGGTAAGGACGAAAAGAGCGGTATGCAGGTTGCTCCCGCAGGCAAAAAGTTCGAGGGTGAATACCTCGACTACGATACAGTGCTCGACCTTATGAACGAGTACCGTCCGTGGCTTGCAAAAACCTACGTCAAGGCAATGAATATGATTCACTATATGCACGATAAGTACGCCTACGAGAAGGTGCAGATGGCTCTTCACGATACGGATGTACACCGCTATATGGCATTCGGCGTAGCAGGTCTTTCTGTTCTTGCCGACTCGCTTTCAGCTATAAAGTACGCAAAGGTTAAGGTTATCCGTGACGAAAACGGACTTATCACAGACTACGAAACAGTCGGTGATTTCCCGAAATACGGCAATGACGATGACCGTGCCGATATGATAGCCAAGGAGCAGGTTGAGCTGTTCTTTGCTGAACTCAAAAAAGTTCCGACCTACAGAGATGCGGAGCACACACTCTCCATTCTCACAATTACTTCCAACGTTGTTTACGGCAAAAAGACCGGCAACACACCCGACGGCAGACGTGCAGGCGAGCCCTTTGCACCCGGTGCAAACCCGATGCACGGCAGAGATGCTTCCGGTGCACTTGCTTCCCTCAACTCCGTTGCAAAGCTCAGCTACGACTGCTGTAAGGACGGTATTTCAAACACTTTCTGCGTAATTCCGCAGGCACTTGGTGCAGACAACGAAACACGCTATGAGAATCTGAGCGGTATTATTGACGGCTATTTCTCGCAGAATGCACAGCATATCAACATCAATGTATTCGACAGAGAAATGCTTATTGATGCTTCCGAGCACCCCGAAAAGTACCCCAACCTTACAATCCGTGTTTCGGGCTACGCAGTAAACTTCCACAAGCTCTCAAAAGAACAGCAAAAGGAAGTTATAGCAAGAACGTTCCATGGGAATATGTAATTTCAGTTCAGCGGTTTTTCCGCTGAACTGAAATTAAGTGCAAAATGCAAAGTTTAAAATGCAAAATTAAGGGTCGCTTCGCTCCGATTATAATGGGTGAGGGCGAAGCCCTCCCACAATTTTGCACTTTGCATTTTGCTTTTTGCATTTTTGTTTGCATAAACTGTATGAAAGGAGAACAGCTTTGGAAAATCAGTTACTCGGCAAGGTCCATTCCTTCCAAAGCCTCGGTGCGGTTGACGGGCCGGGGATACGTTTTGTTGTTTTTATGCAGGGCTGTCCCTACCGTTGTCCCTACTGCCACAACCCAGACACTCAGCCGTTTTCGGGCGGCGAGGAATACACGGTTGAGGAAATTGTGAAAAAAGCGGTGCGCTTCAAAAGCTATTTCGGTGAAAAGGGCGGTGTTACCGTTTCGGGCGGTGAACCCCTTGCGCAGGCGGATTTTGTGGCAAAACTTTTTGAAGAGCTTCACAAGGTCGGCATAAATACCGCACTTGATACTGCAGGCTACCCCGTAAACGAAGCTGTCAAAAAAGTGCTTGAGCACACCGACACCGTGCTTTGCGATATCAAATTCCCGACCGATGAGCAGTACAAAATGCATATCGGTACTACTCTCGAAACAACACTCAATTTTATAGAGGAATGTAATAATTATAATACAGATATTATAATACGCCACGTTGTTGTGCCGGGAATGACCGACAGTGTCGAAAACTTAAAGCAGATTTCTGCTCTTGCAAAGCGTGCAAAAAGCTTACAAAAAATCGAGCTTCTGCCGTTTAAAAAACTCTGCGTGCAGAAATATGACGAGTTAGGGCTGGAGTTTCCTTTAAAAGACACACCCGAGTGTACAACTGAAAAAATCCGGCAGCTGCAAGGGCTGCTCGCACGAAGATGAAGAAGCCGTTTTCTTCCGACGATAGGCGTATGCGATACGTCGAGTCGGAAAAAACGGCTAAAAAGAAACATTAATATAATTTCATAACCATATAAAAAGGCTTGCACAGGTTAATCCCTATGCAAGCCAAATTTATTTTATTGGGTTTCTTTTGTTCTTCGCTTCGTGAGACAGTCCTTAGATAATCTCGAACTCAACCTTCTGTGCATGACAGCAGGCGATGATATCGCCGAGAGTCTTATCGAAATCTGCCTTGAACTTTTCGGGGGTCTTGATAGTCATTGAGTCAACGTCTGCCTTCATGGAGATGTTGTTTTCGCTCTTGTACTTTCTGACCTCGGAAACAGCGTCCTTATCAAGCTCGCCGAATTCAAGTGCTTCCTTGTCGTCCTCGCCGTCAACCTTCCAGAAGTTGAGGTGGAGGCTCTCGATGCCTTCCTTATCCTTGAAAGCGTCCTGATAAATGAACTCTGTCATATGCGGTACGAAGATGCCGTACATCTTAAGGATGTTAAGCAGGCAGTAGTAAATTGCAAACTGACCGCTTCTGCGCTCCTCGTAGCCGTGTACCTCGGGCTGGTAGAGTCTTTCCTTGCTGATTTCTACGTAGTAGTCGCAGAAATCCTTCCAGAAGAA
>JAZOMP010000105.1:0-12323 GCA_045654045.1 Acutalibacteraceae bacterium | reverse complement strand
AAAGGAAGCAAAGCTTGTAAAGCTCACAAAGGTTATCGGTATCAGCTTCTTTGTTGTTGCACTTGCTGCAAAAATCATTCTCACACTTGCATAATTATAAAAAGTTTAAATGCATTAAACCGCAGTTTTTACTGCGGTTTTTGTTTTTTTTTATTGACTAATTTCAACAATATGTTATTATAATTTCTAATGTTTATAATATAAAGAAGGTAGTTGCTATGTCTTCAAATCCTGTTACTGCAATAATTGTTGGTGGCGGTCACCGCGCATTTACATATGCCGAGCTTGGTCCCACAAACCCTGAAAAACTGAAAATTGTCGGTATTGCCGACCCGAATCCTTTCCGCTGTGAAAAAGCAAGAAAAATGTTCGGCTTTCCGAAAGAAAACTGCTTTTCTTCTGCAGAGGAGCTTGCATCTGTGCCGAAGTTTGCCGATGCAATAATAAACGGAACTATGGACCATCAGCACGTCGAAACGGCAATTCCGCTGCTTGAAAAAGGCTACGATATGCTGCTTGAAAAGCCCTTTGCTGTAAGCATTGACGAAATGAACAGCCTTGTAAAGGTTGTTGAGGAAAACGGCAACAAGGTTATGATCTGCCACGTGCTTCGCTATACACCGTTTTACCTTGCAATCAAGGAGCGTGTGCTTGCCGGCGAAATCGGCGATATTATCAGCATCAACACCTTTGAGCACGTCAGCTATCACCACGCCTCTACCTCATACGTAAGAGGCAAGTGGGGTAATTCCGAAAACTGCAAAACCTCAATGCTCCTTGCAAAGTGCTGTCATGATATAGATATAATGATGTGGATGATGGGCGACGACACCCCGAAAACCGTTTCGAGCTGCGGCTCTATTTTCCAGTTCAAGCCCGAAATGGCTCCCGAGGGTGCAGGCACAAAGTGCCTTGTTGACTGTCCGCATAAGGATACCTGCCTTTATTCCGCAAAGCGTCTTTATATCGACCACCCGGACAGATGGGAATTCTACGTCTGGTCTGCGCTTGAGGATATGGAAAACGCTACGATTGAGGATAAAATCGACCTTCTCAAGGGCGACAGCCCCTACGGAAAGTGTATTTATAAGAGCGGCAACAACGTTGTTGACCACCAGAGCGTAATGGTTAATTTCGCTTCGGGTGCAACGGGCACACACAATATGGTAGGCGGTGCGGCAAGACCGCTTCGCAGAATTGAAATCGTCGGTACAAAGGGTGAAATCTGGGGCGAATTCGAGCACAACGATATTCACGTGCTTCGCATCAATCCCGATCCCGGTAAGGAATTTGACGAGGAAATTATAGACCTTTCAGCCTTCTGCGAGGGCGGCGGTCATGGCGGCGGAGACCTTGGTCTTGCTGAGGACTTTGTCAATTACGTAAGAGGTGAAAAGCCTTCCGTTTCCTGCACGAGCATATTCGATTCCGTGGCAGGTCACAAAACAGTTTTCCTTGCCGATATCTCCCGTGAAAGCGGCAGTAAGACAATGGATTATTAAGAGGTTATACTTAGAATGAATGATAATAACAGAAAAATGATGGGTGGCAATTTTGCGCTTCTGCTTGCCGCATTTATCTGGGGTACGTCCTTTGTTGCACAGGACGTCGGCAAGGACTACGTAGAGGCATTTACTTACAACGGTATCCGTATGCTTATGGGTGCCGCTGTGCTGCTGCCCGTTATTCTTGTAATGCAGCTCAAAAAGAAAAAGACCGACACACGTACACCCGAGCAGAAGAAAAAGGATAATTTTGTTCAGGCTAAAAGCGGTGTAATCTGCGGTATATTGCTGTTTTGTGCAAGCAATCTCCAGCAGTTTGCATTTTACCATATCCCTTCCGAAGAGGGTGCTTCCGGCAAAATCGGTTTTATTACGGCGCTCTATATGCTCCTTGTGCCTATTTTCGGTTTATTCCTCAAGCAGAAACAGCGTGCGCTCGTATGGTTTGCGGTTGTAATGGGCTGTGTGGGTGCGTACCTGCTTTGCGTTGATTCGGCTATGACTATCGGCCTGGGCGAAATTCTGGCGCTCGGCTGTGCCGTATTCTTTGCGTTGCATATTCTTTATATCGACTCAGTTTCCGCAAAGGTGGACGGTGTTATTCTTTCCTGCTCACAGTTTGTTGTGGTAGGTGTGCTTTCAATAATATTTATGATTATTTTTGAAACACCGCAGGCTGGCAATATCAAGGCGGCTATTGTTCCTATGCTCTATTCGGGCGTTATGAGCAGCGGTGTTGCCTATACTTTACAGATTATCGGTCAGAAGCACACAAAGCCTGCCGTGGCTTCGCTTCTTATGTGTCTTGAATCTGTCTTTGCCGTGCTTGCCGGCTGGGTTATTCTGCACGAAGAGCTTACGGGCAGGGAATTACTTGGCTGTCTGGTTATGTTCGTTGCTATAATTCTGACCAATCTCCCTGAAAGAAAAAAAGCGTAATATATTGTGCTATTATCAAGAAGTGCTTCGCCGCTTCTTGATTTTTTATATGAGGTGATAATGTGAAGCTTGAAAAAATTGATACCAACTTTGCCGTGGGCGAGGTTAATGCCGACGGTATGAAATCATATGATATACATACCACTCCCTTTAAAATTTACGGGCTTTATGACTGTAAAGAGGGCAGTTACACCCGTATGCCCTATGAGGTTGCCGAAAGGGTGAATGACGGCGTAAAATGGCTTCATACCAACACCGCAGGCGGCAGACTCCGCTTCAGAACGGACAGCTCGCGAATAGCCCTGCGTTATATCCTGCCTGATGTGTGTCTGCTTCCCCATATGCCTGCAACGGGTGTTTCCTGCTTTGATTTGTATGCTGACGGTGGCTTTGTAAAGCCTTTTATTCCGCAGGGTGATTTCTTTTCAAAGGCGAAAGAAGAGGGCGAAAAGGAATTTTATTCCGAAGTTAATTTAGGCTCGGCAAAAATGCGTGATATACTTATAAATTTCCCGCTCTATAACAACGTTTCGGCTGTCTGTGTTTTGCTTGAGGACGGTGCAACGGTGCTTGAGGCGGATGAATATACTCATTCCAAACCTGTTGTGTATTACGGCTCCTCAATTACGCAGGGTGGCTGCGCAGGTCACCCGGGCAACAGCTACGAGGCTATAATTTCACGAAAGCTCGACTGCGATTTTATAAACCTCGGCTTTTCGGGCAGCTGTAAGGGTGAGGACGAAATGGCGCACTATATCGCTTCGCTTGATATGAGCGTTTTCGTTTACGATTACGACCACAACGCACCCGATTCCGAATGGCTTGAAAAAACACACGCACGTTTTTTTGAAATTCTCCGTGCCGCAAAGCCCGATTTGCCCGTAATAATGGTTTCCGTTGCAGATAAGCACTTTGGCGAAGATGTTGAAAAGCGCAAGGCAATAATCCGCAAAACCTTTGATACGGCAGTTGCAAACGGCGATAAAAACGTTTACTTTATCGACGGACAGGAAATTTACGGCGACAAGGCGGATTATGCAACCGTGGATTTCTGCCACCCGAATGACCTCGGCTTTTACCTTATGGCGGAAAAGATAGGTAAGGTAATAGAGAATGTTCTCTTAACGGAACATCTGAATAAGTAAAATAGTGAGCAGAACAATTCAGATAGGGTTGTTCTGCTTGATTTTTGCATATTATTACAATTTTCTTAAGATGGTATTTTTCTATTGCCTTTTTTATTTTAATTTGGTAAACTTACATTGTTGTACGTTTAAAAGCAACATTAAAAATTGAGGGAGAAAGATTTATGAAAAACTATATTGCAAGAATTAAATCCAATGCAAAGCCGTTAGAGTTTGTATGGTGGTGGATTTTCCGCGCTATTATGATTTTCGGTATACTCGATTCCTTGTTTGGCTTTACTTCTCTTGGCGGCAGACCTATGATGGTAAAGCAGATGGCGGCTAACCTTGTCGGTATGTTCGTCTGGGAAATCTGTATGGCAACAAGTAAGAAAAACTTTATGCACTACCTGCCTTCCTATATTCAGGACGTTTCCGTTGTCGGCTTCTTTATGGCATCATTCTGCGGTGCATACGTAAACCTTTACTATTATTTCCGTTACTACGACCTCATTTTCCATATATTCGGCGGTATTGCCGGTGCCCTCTTCGGCTACGAAGCAATTACGGCTATGCAGGTTCGTGATAAGATCAAGCACCACGTTCCGCTTCTCGCTCTTGCCGCCTTCGGCGTTTCATTTATTGCGGGTAACGCCTGGGAAATCGTAGAATTTGTTCTTGACCAGTTCTTTGGCTCAGACGCTCAGCACTGGTGCTATCAGGAGGCACAGGAGGCAGCCGCTGCCTACGGCAAGGACTTCCTTGCAAATCCGCACATTATTCCTCACGTTATCAGTGAAAACCTCTGGGCAGAGGGTTGGACAGCAGAAACCTTTGAGTACCGTTGGGCTCTTATGGACACTATGGAAGACCTTCTCTGCAACGCAATCGGCGGTATTCTTGCATACGTATTCCTGCTTGTTTACCCCTATCACCACAAGGGCAAGAACAGTGTAGATAAGCTGATTGACGCTGAAACAGCAAAAACACAGAAGGAAACAGTAACAAAATGATTTCGTTTAACGAATTTATCGAAAACGCAGGCAGGGTAAAGCCGACTGCACGTCAGCTTGAACGCCTTCGTGAAACACAGTTCTATGCCTTTATCCACTTCAGCCCCAACACATATACGGGTCTTGAATGGGGTACGGGTAAGGAAGACCCTGCAATTTTCAACCCTACGGAACTTGACTGTGACCAGTGGGTCGAGGCTATAAAATCCGCCGGTATGAAGGGCGTTGTAATTACTGCCAAGCATCACGACGGCTTCTGCCTTTGGCAGACCGCAACCACGGAGCATTCAATCAAAAACAGCCCCTACAAAAATGGCAAGGGCGACGTTGTGCGCGAGCTTGCCGAAGCATGTAAAAGGGGAGGCATAAAGTTCGGTTTCTACCTTTCCCCGTGGGACAGAAACGCCGCCTGCTACGGTACGGATGAGTATAACGATTTCTACCGTGCACAGCTCACCGAGCTTCTCACCAACTACGGCGAGGTTTTCCACGTATGGCTGGACGGTGCCTGCGGCGAAGGTCCGAGCGGTAAAAAGCAGGTTTACGATTTTGAGTCGTATTTTGAGCTTATCCGTAAGTACCAGCCAAACGCCACTATCTTCAAGGACGAAGGTCCCGATTTGCGCTGGTGCGGTAACGAAAGCGGTACCGCACGTGCAAGTGAGTGGGCGGTAGTGCCGTATGAGCTTTGCTATTTCTGCGAAAAGCAGACTGAGGGCAAGCTTGTTGAGGGTTCGCTCGACGGCATATATAATAACAACAAGAACATCGGTACGCTTGAAAATATTATGTATTCCGAGGGCCTTGTTTTTGCCCCGTCAGAATTTGATATGTCTATCCGTCCGGGTTGGTTTTATCACCCTGAGGAAGAGCCGCATTCGCTTGAGCGCCTTTTCAATACCTACGTTTCTACGGTCGGCGGCAACGCAACCTTCAACCTCAATATTCCCCCTATGCCAAACGGTAAGTTTGACCCGAGGGACGTTGAAAGGCTTAAACAGCTCGGCGAAAAAATCAGAACCGAGTTTGCCGTAAATCTCTGTGAGGGTGTTGAAATAACCTGTAATCACATCAATGATACGCAGTCGGAATATACCGTTGAGCTTGGTGAGAAAAAGAAGATAAAGTATTTTGAGCTTGCGGAGAATATAGCCAACGGTCAGCGTGTTGCCGCGTTCAGAATTGTCTGCAGATTCGACGGCCATTGGGAGCAGTACGGTTCAAGCTACACCACAATAGGTAACCGCAAAATCTGCGTTGACGAAAACGAGTGCGATGCTTTCAAGGTAATTATCACTTCTTCCCGCGGCAGGGCGGAAATAGAGAAAATAGCAGCATATTAATTGAGGAACTTTTATGAACAATATACCCGATATAACATTTGAATATCTCCTCGGTGCCGTGCCTATCTGGGGTAAGCCCAACATCTGGTACGGCTCCGTAACCTATAAGGAGAATACGGGCGTTTTCGACGACCGCTTCCGCTACAGACTCACCGTAAAGGTGGATGAGGAAAACGGCAACAAAATCAGCGCATCGTATTATATAGGCTGGCAGTCCTACGACGTTGTTGACAAGGAAAAAGTAACCGAAGAATTTTTCCCTGCGGATGATGAGGGTACGGCGCAGGCTATAAACTGGCTGCGTGAACAGCTTGAAATTGTATCAAAAATGTAATTTTTGACTAAACAAAAAGATATTTTTAGATACAACTTATATAAAACGAAAAAATATAAAAAAGCTCTTGCATTTTATCAGTTAATCTGCTAAAATACTTAATGTTCGTTTAGTAAAAGCTTAAAAGGAGGTTTTCACCAATGGCAAAATGTGAATTCTGCGGTAAGGGCGTCGCTTTCGGTATCCAGGTTTCCCACTCCCACAGACGTTCCAACAGAACATGGAAGTCCAACATCAAGCGTGTTAAGGCTGTTGTAAACGGCTCTCCCAAGAGAGTTTATGCTTGCACTCGTTGCCTTCGTTCCGGAAAGGTTACCCGCGCAATCTGACGCAAATTTGTTGATTTAGAGACTGTCGGTTTTCCCGATGGTCTCTTTTTCATTTATGGGGTGTCCCTGAAAACAGATCGTACTAATCTTGAGTGGCCTGTTTTATTATACTTGCATTTTTTTACAAATTAGTATATAATATCCACTTGAAAAAGGAGTTGAGTTTACCTTGAGTAAAAAAACTGCTGTAAAAAATATATTAAGACTTTTCAAACGCAAGTTTATGAAAAGGGTCGGTGATTTCAGAAGAAGCTTCTGGTATTATCACCTGTGGCCGCATTACTATAAGAAATACTCAAAACAGCCTATCGACGAAAAGAAGATAGTGCTTGCATATTCAAGCCTTTACAAAACCCTTCCCGATAACCTTAAATGCATTAAGGACGAGATGGAATCCCGTGGCTACAACTGTGTTATAGTCAACAGGGGAGAGGGCGACAACCGCTACAAAAATAAGGTTATAAACGAGCTTTCCAAGTTTATCGACTGTAAATTCTTCTTTAAGGAATTCGGCAACTGCCGTGCACTTTTCCTTGTAGACTACTATTTCCCCGCTTTCGCAAACAAGCCCCGTGAGGGTCAGGACATTGTCCAGCTCTGGCACGCCTGCGGTGCTTTCAAAATGTGGGGCTACTCCACAGTAGATAAAAAATGGGGTGCTAACAAGTCTTCGCTTGACAAATTCCCCGTACATAATACGTATACCAACGTCTGCGTTTCTTCGCCCAAGGTACGCTTTGCCTACGCCGAAGCTTTCAACTGCAGTGAGGACGTTGTAAAGCCTCTCGGTACACCGAGAACAGACGTTTATTTTGACCCGGACTTTGTAAAAAGCGGCAGAGATACTCTCAACCGGCTCTGCCCCGGTATAGAGGGCAAAAAGGTTATCCTTTACGCTCCTACCTTCCGTGGCAACAGCCTTAGAAATTCCTATATGCGCAACACACTTGACCTTGATGCGCTCTATGAGAACCTTCACGAGGAATATGCTTTTGTTATGAAGCTTCATCCGCTTACCGCAAAGGCATTCAAGCTTACCGAGGAGCAGAAGGAAAAGTACAACGGCTTCCTCTATGACGTTTCCAAGGCGGCAAATATCGACACGGCACTCTGCGCGGCGGATATTGTTATTTCCGATTATTCTTCGCTTATCTTCGAGTATTCACTTCTTGAACGCCCGATGATATTCTACGCTTACGACCTTGAAAAGTACGATTCAGACCGTAGCTTTTATTTCGATTACAGGAGCTTTGTTCCCGGCGAAATCGTTGTGGATACAGAAGGCATCATAAACGAAGTAAAACGCCTTGAAACGGACTTTGATAAGAACAAGGTCATTAATTTCAAGAATGACTTTATGTCAGCGTGTGACGGAAACTCAACCAAGCGTATCTGTGACTATCTTTTCAATAAATAAATCCCAACAAAAAACACGGCAGCTTCACCGAAAAAGTGAAACTGCCGTGTGAATTTTTTATTATGCTTATCTTTCGTTGATGTACTTTGTAAGCTCAACGGGGTCAACGATAACGCCGTCCTTGTAAACTCTCATGTTACCGGAAGCAATTTCGTCGATGAGGATAACCTCGTCGTTGTTGTAGCCGAACTCGAACTTGATATCCCAGAGGTCGAGACCGATTGACTTAAGGTCGTCAGCAACAATCTTTGTGATGTTGAGTGTCTGCTCCTTAAGGCTCTCGAACATTGCGGGAGTCATAACACCGAGTGCTGCAAGACCTTCGCCTGTTACAAGCGGGTCGCCCTTAGCATCGTCCTTGAAGGTACACTCAACGTAGCCGCCCTCAAGAGGTGTGCCGTCTGCAATGTAGTTGCCGTATCTGCGGATAAAGCTGCCTGTAGCAACAAGGCGGCAGATAACTTCGAGACCCTGACCGAATACCTTTGCAGGAAGAACTTCCATTGTAGCGTTGTCAATATCAGCGCTTACGTAGTGTGTCTTGATGCCTGCCTTCTTAAGAAGCTCGAAATAGTGGATAGAGGACTTGAGGTTAGCCTTGCCGATGCCCTCGATTGTAAGACCGACTGTGTTCTCGCCCGGATCGAAAACGCCGTCCTTGCCTGTGCAGTCGTCCTTGAACTTGAGCATTACGTTGCCGTTTTCAAGGCTGTAAACGTCCTTTGTCTTGCCTTCATAAATTTTTGTCATTGTAAACACTCCTCTTTATGCGGAATAAAATTAACATAAATAATTTAGCACAATTTTTTTGATATGTATATAGTTTTCAACAAAAAAACCGATATTTCAATAATAAAAATTTAGGCTTTTCAAAGCCGAAAATATGTAAAAAATGCAAAAAGCAGAGGCAATCAGAAGTTGTAGTTGGGGTAAACCTTTTCGCCGCCCTTTTCTGCTGATTCTACAATTGCAAGGCAGACTTCAACGGTCTTTGCGCCTTCTCTTGCGTCTGTGGGAATGGGCTTGCCGTTGAGAATTGCATCGGCAAATACCTCGAATTCCTTTACTGCATTGTGGTTGTTGACCTCAATCTCAACAATTTCGGGCTTCTCGGGTGCAACGCCTTCTTCGTCAGCAACGAAAAGCTGCATTGTGGGGGAGGTGTTGTCGCAGATAAGTGTACCCTTTGTGCCGTAAATAACGGTACGCATTGTGTAGTCACGCTTACAGCCTGTGGATACAAAAACCTTGCCCATACATCTGTCGCTGAATTTCATAAGTGCGATGGTTGCATCATCATAATCAACCTTGGGAAGCATAAGGTGTGTGCCGTAGGCAAAAACCTCTGTGGGGTCGCCTGCAAGCCAGCGGAGCAGGTCAACTGCGTGGCAGCCGCCGCCGATAACGCCGTGGCGCTTGGGGTCAGCACGCCAGTGCTGTGTGCCGTCTGCATTCTCAACTATCTTCATATAGTCGTGTGCGTATTCGCTTTCAACGAAGTAAATTTCGCCGAGAGTGCCTGCATCAATAATTTCCTTTGCCTTAATAAAGGAAGGTGTGAAACGGCAGATCTGACCGACCATAAACTTTGCGCCCGATTCGTCGGAAACTCTTACGATTTCCTCAATGTCCTCACGGGTGAGTGCAAGAGGCTTTTCGCAAAGCACGTGCTTGCCTGCACGAAGAAGGTCAACGCATACCTGCTTGTGCTGCTGGTCGGGAATAGCAACAGAAACAACGTTGATTTCCTTGTTGTTGATAATATCGTGGTAATCCGTGCACTGCTTTTCAACGGGGATGCCGTATCTTTCACCTGCATGGCGAAGGTTTTCTTCATTGCAGTCGCAGATAAGTGCGATTTCAGCGTCATCGTGAGCCAATGCGCCCTCAACGTGTGACATGCCGAACATCATACCGATGTTGCCGACAACCAATTTCTTGCTCATAAGTCATTAATCTCCTTTTTATAAACTAACAATTATTTTACTATAAAAAGGATATTAAATCAATAAGTAAAACGAAAGAATTATATAATGGTTGATTATTATTCCGTTTTCTGCTAAAATAGATTTATTAATGTAACGGGAGCGATAATAATGAATAAAAAGTACACCGTAAGCTTTAAATTCGGCGGCAAGCAGTTCACCACCAACGACAGGGAGAACGAATACTACCGCCTTGAAATCGAAAATAACGGCAACAGCTACAAGGTTACAATTGTTCCGAAAAAGACAATTGAGCTTGTAGAATTCTATTCCGAAATTCCCTATGAGTTCAAGCCGGGCGACCTTTTCTTCGGCAACGGCTACCAGTCCTGGACAAAGACAAGGGAATACAAAGCAAATGAAATTATGCGCGGCTGTATCAAGCTTGCAAATATTTCCGAATACACCAAGGGTATGGCAAGAAAAACGGGCGACGAGTGGATAGTTAATTATTCTGAAAAGCCCGGCGAATTCCACAGCCATTGCTACACCTATATCCGCAACGGCGAAAGCGTAAAGCTCTGGGGTTCACTTACCGAAAAAACGGGTTTCACCATTTTCAAGGTAAAGATGAACGAAAACCGCTTCTATTTCACCAAGGACCTGCTCGGCAAGGTGCTCACCGCTCCGATTGAAGTATTCAATATCGTTTACTTCGAGGGCGGCTACGAAGAGGTCTTTGACAACTACTTTGGTATGTGGGATATGCCCGAAACAAGACACGGCACAATGAGCGGTTATACCTCCTGGTACAACTACTTCCAGGATATTGACGAAAAAATTATCCTTCGTGACCTTGACGGTCTTGACGCTTATAAGGACCAGGTCAACATTTTCCAGATTGATGACGGCTACGAAACATATATCGGCGACTGGCTTGACCCCAATCCTGCAAAGTTCCCCAACGGTATGAAGTACATTGCCGATAAGATTCACGAAAAGGGCTACAAGGCAGGTATCTGGCTTGCCCCCTTCAACTGTCAGAAGATTTCCCGAATGGCAAAGGAACACCCCGACTGGCTTATCAAGGACACCAACGGCAAACCGATGGTTGGCTGTATTGCCTGGGGCGGCGCTTATACCTTCGATATTTACAACGAAGAAGTAAGAGCTTACCTCAAGGAAGTATTCGACACCGTCCTCAACGACTGGGGCTATGATATGGTCAAGCTCGACTTCCTTTACAGCCAGTGTATCAAGCCCAGACACGGCAAGAGCCGCGGCGAAATTATGTGCGACGCTATGGCATTCCTTCGTGAGTGCGTCGGTGATAAGCTCTTCCTCGGCTGCGGTGTACCGATTGGTCCTGCTATGGGTGTTGTTGATGCCTGCCGTATCAGCTGTGACGTTGACCTTTACTACGACGGTCTGTTCTTTAACCGTATTCAGGTTGCTAACGAAATGCTCAGCGCACGAAGCGCTATCAACAACTCTATCTTCCGCCGCCATATGAACGGCAGAGTCTGGATGAACGACCCTGACGTATTCTTCCTGAGAAAGAACAACCAAAAGTTTACCGATGTGCTGATGATGCGTATCAATAAGCTCCAGTTCACAGATGAGCAGAAGTACCTCCTCGGTAAAATAAATAACCTTTGCGGTAACGTTCTTTTCGTTTCCGATAACGCCGGTGAATACGACAAGGCAGCACAGACTCTTGTAAGAAAGTTCTTCGAGAAGACCGACGAAAAGATTATCTCCGCCGAGTATGTCAACAGCGATGTAATCAGCCTCGTAACCGAAAAGGACGGCAAGCAGGAAACCTTCACCTTCAACCTCGCAGAAGGTAAAATCCTCTCCGACGACAGCTGGAAAAAGTATTTTGAATAATTCAGTTCAATAAAAAAGGACAGCACGGTCAGTTTAGACTGTGCTGTCCTGATTTGTTATATATCAAAAAATTTGTTTAATTCTTCATAATTATAGAAAAATACCGTGCTGAGCTCTTTTATTTCCTCTTGCTTACCTGCGGCAGATTCGTCGTAAACTGCCGCTACGGGGAAGCCTGCCTTTGCCGCGGTTTCAACGGCGTGGTAGGAATCCTCAAACACGTAGGTTTCCTGTTTCTGAGTGCCGAGATATTCAAGAGCCTTTTCAAAAATCAACGGGTCTCTTTTGCTCACTCCCAGCTCTGCACAGGTGAAAACTTCGTCGAAATAGCCGAGCATACCGTTGCGCTCAAGCGCAGGAATTGCGAGCCTTCTTTCCGTTGCCGTTGCTACGCACATTTTAACATTTGCTTTTTTCAGCTTTTCAAGAAACGGCATTACGTCCTCTTTCGGCTCAACAAGGTTGATGTAGAAGTTATCTATCTGTCCGTGCATAAAGTCGAGC
>JAZOMP010000104.1:0-18338 GCA_045654045.1 Acutalibacteraceae bacterium | reverse complement strand
CAGCCCGATGCCTGCGGCTTTCGGCGCGCTGGAACAGCAGAGCCTGAATATTGTACTCCGTATATTCCCAGCCGTCCTGATGGAGGACACGGGCGCCCTTGGCAAGGCACATGGAGGCAAGTCCGTAGTCCTGGGTGACCACCACATCTCCCGGCACCGCGCGGTTTACCAGGGCAAAATCCACGCTATCGACGCCCTTATCAAATACCAGGGTTTGCGCACCGTCGCGCGCCATCTGATGGGCAGTGTCGCATAATAAAAAACAGGGGAGCTGAAACCTGCGACATATATCCACCGCAATATCTACAACCGGACATCCGTCCCCGTCGATCAATATTTTCATTCACGCACCCCCATTTCCTGTTTCTCTAAATTATATCACATCCCAGTTCAAAAGGAAATAACGGAAGGAGAATTCCTATGGCAAATTATGATTTTTTTCAAAATAAGGAATGTGAATATTTTCCTTGCCATGCAGGGGCAGATCCGGAGAAATTCAGCTGTCTGTTCTGCTATTGTCCACTGTACGCTTTAGGGACCCAATGCGGCGGCAATTATACTTATACGGCCGGCGGTATCAAGGATTGTTCCGGCTGTCTCAGACCCCACCGCCGGGAGAACTACCATAAGATCATGGAAAAGATGGGCGGCATTATGGACTTGGCAAGAAAGCTCCCTGAAAATCCTTGATTTTTCCACAAACCGTGATATAATATGCCCGTTATACATGGAGCAGTACTCAAGCTGGTCGAAGAGGCGTGACTCGAAATCTCGTAGGTCAGGTGACTGATGCAAGGGTTCGAATCCCTTCTGCTCCGCCATGTAAAAACCTCTTTTGTCTACCGGACAAAAGAGGTTTTTTACAATGATATCCGTTCCTGTCGGAACGGGTGATATATCTTCCATATGATATCGCTCTACGAGCGATGATATATGCCTTTGGCATATGAAGGAACGGATATTATATCATGCTTGCGAAGCAAGTAAATCATACGGCGTAAGCCGTATATCATATTGCGTCAGCGATATATCATTGAAAGTTGCAACAAATTATGATACAATTAATTTGAAAGAAGGTGCATTTATGTCCGGAAACAAATTACTTGACTTATCTTTTGAATTTGCAGTTGCTATCGTTAATCTTGTTGATGGTGTAACCGCTCCCAAAAGCTCTTATATGGCAGACCAGCTGGCAAGAGCCGGTACATCTGTCGGTGCAAATATTCATGAAGCACAATATGCGCAGAGTAAAAAGGATTTTGTGGCAAAGCTTGAAATCGCTTTAAAAGAATCTAATGAAACAAGTTACTGGCTGAAACTGATGTATGAAACCAAAAGAATTGATATGGCTACATATCAGTATGCAGAAAAAATCTGCGGAAATATTCGACGATTATTGATTGCCTCTTGCAAAACCGCCAAGGAGAACACAAAATTATAAACACATAAACATATAAATAAGAACGGAGTTTAACTATGAAAAAATCAAAAATAATACTGCTTATTTTAGTTTTGTCGTTTTTGCTTTGCTCCTGCGAAACACAGACGCTTTCAATTGAAGATTACGAATGGAAAATGAGAACTGTAATGCGTGGCGGTGACGGAGTGACCGCTGACACGGCTGGTTTTATTGTCTGCGTTGGCGAAGCTGACGAAGTGTACCCTGATGCAAAAATCGTTGATCTTACTCTGAAAGCGGAAAACGGAATGATTACCGTTGAAGATTTTACCAACGGCAAGACATACACGGGTACATATAAAGTTATATCTAAAACGCCGAAAGGCACGGATTACGAGCTTGTTATAAACGGATAAACGGGTTATGCGGCTGTCGCACCTACAACATATTATAGCGGTACGGAAACACCTACTCTGCCGATTAATTTCGGTGATTATTCTTTGTACTTTATCCCGATGGATTAATAAAAATTATTGAGGTTGTGAACACTATGAAAAAATCTTTTAAATCAATCTTTTGTGTGTTATTGAGTGTTATGCTTATTCTTTCTTTTACCTTCGGCTCCCTTGCTTACACTACTACAGCCGAAGTACAGCGTTTCAACGACGACGGCACGTTCAGAATTATGCACGTTACCGACACTCACCTTGAGTACTCCAATCTTGAAGCTTCCGTTTATCTGATTGCTGCTGCCTGCGACAGAGAAAAGCCCGATATGATTGCTCTTACGGGTGATATTGCAATGTCTGACGACAAGGAAGAAATGGATACCTGCATTGATAAGCTTATGACTGTTTTTGAGGAAAGGAATATTCCCGTCGCGGTCTGCTTCGGTAACCACGATATTGAAACAAAGAGCTACACAAACCCGAGTGATCTTATGGCTCTTTACAATTCCTATGACTGTTCAATTTCCGTTGACGAGGGTGACGTTCTTACGGGCTGTGGTACATATAATATTCCCATTCTGGCTTCCGACAGTGATGAAATGAAGTTCAACATATGGATTTTTGATTCCGGCTCATCCGACGGTGAAGGTCACTACAGCAACGTTCCTGCCGACCAGGTTGAGTGGTATAAAACCGTGTCTGCAGAAATTGAGCATGAAAACGGAAAAGTGAATTCTCTTGTTTTCCAGCATATAATTGTACCCGAAATTTACGATGCGCTTCTCAAGCATACTTCACCTAAGGCTTATGCCTTTGAGCATATTTACAATAATGGTGAATATTATTCTTTTAATCCCGAGCTTGAAAATCACGGTGTTCTTAATGAGATGCCTTGTCCTGGCTACTATAATCACGGTCAGTTTGCCGCTATGGTTGAAAGGGGAGACGTTATGGGTATTTTCACGGGTCATGACCATACAAATGCATTCAGCGTCAGATATCAGGGTATTAACATTACCAATTCACTCAGCTCCCGTTATAACGGCGATGCCTTTTCTTCTCAGTACGGCTACAGAATAATCGATATCAACGAAGCCGATACCTCAACCTATATAACAAGAGCTGTTCACTGGTATGATTTTTACACTCTTGCCGATGTTTTTGAACTCGTAAAAAGTGGCGACAATTACGGTTCCGGTCTAGCCTTCAGCGTGCTGTTCCAGGGCTTCTTCCAGAAGTATGCCGACAAAATTGCGACAACGTTTGTTTATTTGTTTACCGGCAGACAGTGCGAGTATAACTGATTAATTTCGGTCACGATGAAAATCGTGACCTTTCTTTTTTATGATAATAAAACTGTTTTTTAATTTATTATTGACTAAATTTTTATTATAAATATTGGCTGATTTGCAGATGGATTTATTTCGGGCGGTTGTGTTATAATCAAAAAGTAAATATAAATCGGAGGCAAAAAATATGAAACTCTCAACATCCTTTATTTATGCTTCGCCTGAATATACAACCTTTGATAAATTTGTTCCCTCGCCGTATTTTCGCAAGAATATAGTTCTTGACAGCGTGCCTGAAAAGTGTGAAATCACAATTTCTGCTCTGGGTTTTTACCGTCTGTGGATTAACGGCACGGAAATTACAAAGGGTCTGCTTGCACCCTATATTTCAAATACCGACCAGCTTGTTTATTACGACCATTACAGTATTGCTGAGTATCTTCAGCAGGGTAATAACTGTATAGGTGTTCAGCTTGGTAACGGCATGCAGAACTGTCCGGGCGGCTTTATATGGGATTTTGAGCTTGCACGCTTCAGAAGTGCACCCAAACTCAGCTTCTGCGTTGAGTACGGCGATGTATCAATTGAGGCTGACGAAACTGTAAAAACAGCACCTTCTCCGATATATTTTGACGATATACGCTGCGGTTGCAGATACGATGCGCGAAATGAAATTGATGGCTGGAATCTTCCCGGTTTTGATGACAGCAATTGGGCTAACGCAATTGTATGTGCAAAGCCGGCAGGTGAGTTGAGAATATGCGAGGCAGACCCGATTCTGCCCACGGGTGAGGAGTTTACGGCGGTGGAAATAACCAAGCGTGAAGCTGTACCCTTTAACCCCGGTCACCGCAAAATTCAGTTTATGAATCCGCAGGAAAAGAACGAGGCAACCGACTACTGGGTGTATGATTTCGGTGTTAACAAAACAGGTCATTGCCGCCTGAAAATCAACGGCAGACCTGGTCAGAGAATCGAGCTGCAGTATGCTGAGTGCCTGAGCAAGGACGGTAAACTTGATTATACTAACATTCACTTTTATCCCGACGGATATTCGCAGAGAGATGTCTTTATCTGTAAAGGCGGTGAGGAAATTTTTGAGCCGTCTTTCACTTACCACGGCTTTCAGTACTGCGGCGTAACGGGAATTGATGACGATCAGGCAACACCTGAACTTCTTACGTATGTAGTAACAAATTCCGATTTGAATCGCAGAGGCGGTTTTGAGTGTTCGGATAAAGACGCCAACAGGCTTTGCGAAATCACTACTGTTTCTGACCTTTCCAACTTCTTCTATTTCCCGACGGATTGTCCGCACCGGGAGAAAAACGGCTGGACAGGTGATGCTGCAGTATCAGCTGAACATATGCTTATGACCCTTACGCCCGAAAAGAGTTTTACAGAGTGGCTTCGTAATATCCGTAAAGCTATGAAAGAAGACGGTCAGCTTCCCGGCATTATTCCTACGGGTGACTGGGGATATGACTGGGGCAACGGTCCTGCGTGGGACAGAGTGCTTACGTACCTGCCTTATTATACCTATATCTACACGGGTGATAAAAACATTCTAGAGGAAAATGCTACGGCTATATTCCGTTATCTCAACTATATTTCGCTTAACCGTACCGAAAGGGGAACTGTTGATTTCGGACTTGGTGACTGGTGTCCGGTTGGCGGTAAGGTCAAGCCTACTGTTGAGTTTACAAGCTCGTTGTGTTCTATGAGCATTGCAGAAAAAGCGGAATATATATTTGATGTGCTCAATATGCCTCTGCAGAAAAAATTTGCCCGTAACCTT
Organism: Acutalibacteraceae bacterium; assembly: GCA_045654045.1. Classification (GTDB taxonomy): domain Bacteria; phylum Bacillota; class Clostridia; order Oscillospirales; family Acutalibacteraceae; genus UBA8612. The sequence goes on along the minus strand of JAZOMP010000104.1, from coordinate 13,403 downwards.
CACGATGAAATAAAGGCTGCTGTAAGAGCAAACCTTGTTGATCTTGAAACTCTTACTGTGGATACCCGCTGTCAGACTGCACAGGCAATGGCGCTTTTCCATAATATCTTTGAGGAAAACGAAAAAGCAAGAGCTTTCAGAGTGCTTCTTGATATAATTCATGAAAGTAACGATCATATCGACTTTGGTCTTCTTGGCTCAAGAGTGCTGTTTCACGTGCTTTCCGAGTTCGGCGAATCCGAACTTGCTTATAAAATGATTTGCCGCCGTGACTGGCCTAGCTACGGTTTTTTCCTGTCAATCGGTGTCAACTCTCTTCCCGAAGATTTCCTTGATGCTGATTACAGTCACAGAGAGTCGCTCAACCATCACTTTATGGGTGATATCCTTAACTGGTTTATATCCAATGTGGCAGGTCTTAAATACAATCCATACAAGGATGACCATAGAAAAGTTCTTATCAAACCCTCATTTATCGAAAAGCTTTCTTTTGCAAGAGCATATTTTGATTCACCCTACGGCAGAATTGAAACCGAGTGGAAGCGCGAAAAAGCAGACGTTGTTGTTTCTGTTAACGTTCCCGATAATGTGTTTACATGTATCGTTGAAGCTCCTGACGGCTGGTGTTTCGAGGATTCTGCTGTTCATAAAACCGTTACGCACTCACGCTCTTTGAAACTTATTAAAAACGTTTCGGAAAGCCCCGCACCGTAAAATTCATAAAGAAGCAGGGCATTGAGCCTTGCTTCTTTTGCTTTTATTGTAAATACTTTTAATATTTATTAACAAGGTATTGTGTTTTTGTAACGATTGTGGTACAATTTCTTTGAAAAATTGTAATTCTGATTATGGCGGTGAGTTATGGCAAGCGTAAAAGAAAACACGAAGAAGGGTTCAAAGTTCGAGCAAATTGATTACAAAGGTAACCGACGTTATGTAGGTAGAGCAGAAACCGTTGCCTACGTTCTCAACGATGCTGCACAGACCCTCAATATCAGCGATTTCTACGAGCGTTATATTTACGACGTAGTTAAAATCGACTTTAACTATCTTGCTCTCCACAATATGATAGCTACCATTTGGGACGTTATCAACGATACCTTTATCGGTGTTGTAGTTGAAAGAACAAGAACACGTTGGGGTAAGTTCAAGCCCTATATGATTTTCGGTCAGATTCCGCTTATGATAATCGGTTTGTTCTATTGGGTTATACCGTTTATCTTCCCCGGTGCTGCTTCTACATATCTGCCCAAGCTTCTGTTCTACTCGGTAATGATGATGGTTCAGGAAACAGCAGGTACGTTTACAAGCATTGCCAATACCGGATTTATGACAACCATTACGCCTAACCCTGTTGAGCGTACAAGGCTTATCACTATGGCGCATCTTCTCTCTCATATTTTTGAAGACTTGCCCAAGCAGATATTTGGTATTCTTTACGACCTTGTTGCCAATAAGGTAGTCGATTGGGAGCTTCCCAAACTTTTCGCAGGCTTCGGCCTTGCTTGCGCAATTCTTTCCACAAGCTTTGTTATGTATTTCTTCCTCAAGTCCCGTGAAAGAGTTATGCAGTCTGTTGAAAGACCCAGCGTTATTCAGGGCCTTAAGGCTATCGTAACGAACAAGCCTGTTCTTATTCAGGTTATCTCCTCTTTTCTCAGTGGCTTCAGTATCGGCAAGAGCAGAACAAACTTCTATATCGACGTTATCGGTTCTATCACATGGAAAACTATCGTCGGTATTCCTGCTTTCCCTGTCAAATTTATCAGCTACAGCTTCGTTGCTCCGCTTCGTAAGCGCTTCTCCACAAAGGCTCTCTGGATTTTCGAGGACGCCTGGACGGATATGCTGTGGATGATTGTTTTCGGTATAGGCTCAATAAACAACAACTTTATGAAGAAGCCGATTATTCTTCCTCTCATGGGTCTCGAAGAAATCTTCGAAATGTGTGTCTACGGCTTGCGTAGAGTTATTCCCAACGAAATTGTCAACGAGTCTATGGACTACTGCGAATGGAAAAACGGTTACCGTGCAGAGGCTATGACCGGTGTTGCGCAGGCAACTATAGGTAAACTGCAGAATGCCGTAATGGGCAGTGTAAACGCTATCGTTATGAAGAAAATCGGCTATCAGCAGGGCCTTGAAATCGGTACGCAGACCACAAAAACAAAGTGGTGGATTTTCGCTCTCGGTACCGGTATCCCGATTATCACGAGTAGCCTTGGTATTATTCCGAAGTTCTTCTATCCGCTTAACGCTGAAATCCGTAATCAGATGTATTCCGAACTTCAGCAGCGCCGTGATAAGATGGCAGAGATTATGAAGGACGCTTCTGCAGACGAGGCAAAGAAAATTGCCGAAGCGGAAATCAAGGGCGAATTTATCAAGTAATCAATATGATTTTTCTTTTAAACTCCCGACTTGCTCGGGAGTTTATTTTATATAAAATTTCTTTATAATTCTTGATTATTTTGGCTTAAAGTGCTAAAATGTTTGTGAAATATTAAACGGTGGGTGATTGTTGTGGATAAATTAAGACTTGCGGTTTGCCGTGCCGATATTACACCCGAAGTCGGCGGAAGACTTTACGGCTACCGTGACGATTTTTACAGCACAGGTATAAACGACAGGCTTTTTGCAACCGCTTTCTGTTTTACGTATAACGGCGAAAAATCCCTGCTTGTCAGCACGGATGTCTGCCTTATCAATACAAAGCTTGCCTTTCGTATGAGGTCGGAGATTTCTACGGACTGCTTGGTTGCCGTTAAGAACATAATTTTAACCGCCGTACATACCCACACGGGCCCGAATACCGCGGGTGAAGAGGGCTGGGGCGCAATTGATACCGAATACTGCGAGAGCGTATTTATCCCCGAAATCAGAAGAATATGCAAAGAAGCTTCTTCACAGCAGGGCACGCCCGTAAAGGTCGGCTTTGCTGTTAGCAAAAGCAAGGTCGGCATCAACCGCCGTGAGCTTTTCGCAAACGGCGATATAGGCTTGGGTCAGAATGAGTGGGGCACCTACGACCCCGATATGACGGTAATTTCATTTGCCGATTATGAAAACAAGCCCATTGCAAATATAATCCATTACGGTGCGCACAATACTGCGGCGGGTCTTTGTCCGCTTATTTCCCGTGACTGGTGCGGCGTAATGTGTGACCGCCTTGAAGCGGTAAGCGGCTGCCCGAGCGTTTATTTCAACGGCTGTGAGGGCGATGTCGGCCCGAGACTGACCAACGGTCAGACTGTCGGCGATATCAACTACGCAATGGAGCACGGTGCCGTTGCCGCAAACGATGCGGTAAATACATACAAAATGATTAAGGAATACCACACAGCCGATATGAAGGCTGTGCAGGCCGATATAGATATTCCGCTTGATAAACGTGTACCTATCAAAAAGGCAAGGGAAGAATACGAAAAATACAAATCGGCAGTTTACAATATCGACAGACAGACCGCCGTTTATTACGAAAGAGTTATTAAGGCTTGGGAAGACGGCGTGCCCGAAGAAAAAATCAAAACGCTTTCAATCAGCGTTCTGCGTATAGCAAACCTTAATTTCATAGCTTTCCCGTATGAAATGTTTTCCGAAATATCGCTAAGACTCAAGAAAAGCTGCAAAAACAGCCGCATACTGTGCCTGAGCAACGCCAACGGAAACGACAGCTATTTCCCATCGCAGGACCAGATGTGCCGCGGCGGCTACGAGGTTAATATGTTCAAAACGGCTGGCAGTCAGCCTATGGTGAACGATGCCGACAATTATCTTGTAACTGCACTTGCAAAAGCATTGGAGGAGATGTGATTTATGTACAGAATAGGACAGGAAGAAATCAATGCGGTAAAAACCGTAATTGAAACGAGGGACTTTTTCAAGGTCAACGGCTCTTTGCAGTCCTGCTATAAATTTGAAGAGGCGCTTAAAAACCGCTTCGGCGTAAACCACGCTTCTTTTGTAACCTCGGGCTTCGGTGCACTCGTTTCCGCTCTTATCGGCTTGGGTATCGGCCCGGGTGACGAGGTTATTGTCCCGGCTTACACCTATATTGCAACGGCTATGGCGGTAGTCAACGTCGGTGCAATTCCCGTTATAGCAGAAATTGATGAAACGCTCGGTCTTGACCCCGACGATTTTGAAAAGAAAATAAGCCGATACACAAAGGCGGTAATCCCCGTGCACATGCAGGGTATGCCTTGTAATATGGACAGAATATGCGAAATTGCAAGCAGACACGGCATTAAGGTGCTCGAGGATGCCTGTCAGGCAAACGGTGCCTCCTTCGGCGGAAAGCTTCTCGGCTCAATCGGCGATGCAGGTGCGCTCAGCTTCAATTTCTTTAAAATCATTTCCTGCGGTGAGGGCGGTGCGCTTCTCACCAAGGACAGCAGTATTTACGAAAAAGCGTGCATCTATCAGGACAGCTCGGCAATAGCCTATTTCGGCGACCAGATGAACGGTTTTTCACAGCTTCCTTTCTGCGGTAACGAGTACCGAGGCAACGAAATCCTTGCCGCAATTATGTGCTGTCAGCTCGAAAAGCTCAACTCAATTGTTGCCGACCTTCGCAAAAACAAGACAAAGCTGCTTTCGCTTCTGGGCGACGTCTGCGTAGCACCCTCAAACGATGCGGACGGCGACTGCGGAATACAGATTCCTTTCCGTTTCGATACCTACGAAAAAGCAAAGGAATTCTCCGAAAAGACGGGTCAGATGCTTCTTTGCAACTGCGGCAAGCACGTCTATTACGACTGGGCACCGATTATGGAAAAGAGGGGAGCAGCACACGAGCTGATGAATCCCTACAATATGGAAGCAAACAAAAACCTCAACCACAACTATTCGCTTGATATGTGCCCGAAATCGCTTGATTTGCTCAAACGCACCGTCACCTACGGAATTTCACCCGACTGGACGGATGAGGAAATTGAAGCAACAGCAGAAAAAATCAAGTCAGTACTCAACGGTTGATAAAAAAATTAATCACGGAGGATAAAGGTTATGTCATCAACACTCAAAAAAGTTATTTCTCTTGTACTTGTTGCAACTTTCCTTTGCTTTACCCTCATTCCTGCAATGGCATCGGATGAGAAAAACTATATTATCGATAACCCCTACGAGGAAATTGACTGGGATACCTGGGGCGAATACAAAACACAGCTTCATTGCCACACCAACGCTTCCGACGGCTTCCTTACGATTGAAGAATTCGTGCAGATGCACTATGCAGCAAACTTTGATATCGTTGCCCTTACCGACCACGGTACTATAAACAAGGGTTGGAACGTTGTCCCCGAAACTGTACCGCTTATGCGCTTCATTAAAAAAGACCGTACCAATATGGCAGATATCATTCCCATTCCGCAGGATGATTACGAAGCTTACCTCAACGGCACTTACGAAAACAAGAGCTACACAACCGAGGATGGCTACACAATTACAAGAACAAAAACCAACGGTATGCTCGACGTGCCCAAGGGCATTGAACTCAATATGGCAACACCTATAGCAGACTGCCACCTTACCGGTTATTTCTCCGATTACGGCCAGGGCCTTGCCGGTGTATTCGGCGACTATGAAACACCCTCCCGTGGCGTTGCTGAGGACGGCGGTATATCTTACCTTTCACACGTTGGTGAGTATGTCTATCCGGACAAGGATACCGTAAACCATACCGGTAAAAAGGTTGACGATTATTACGCTAACAAGTTCGCAAGAATCTTCCTTGATTATCCCGGTTCATCGCTCGGTATGGGTATCAACAGCGCAACGGATGCTCACACACGCTGCGACAGAATTCTCTACGACCAGGTCCTGCAGAAGACAATTCCCAACGGTGTTGTTCCGTGGGGTAATACCTTTGCTGACTCTCACAACGAAAATGCAGTAAATGACGCTTATACAATGACATGGATGCCCGAATTTACAATGGATGCGTTCCGCAAGTCGCAGGAAAACGGCTGGTTCTTCGGCGTTTCTCATTATTCAAACGGCTATGAGCTTAACGGTATGGCGGAAATGCCCGGCTTTGTTGAACAGGATGTTTACGACACCAAGAGCTATTGGCTTGACAATACACCCGGTGTTACAAAAATAGCGGTTGACCAGGAAAACGACACTATAACCGTCTGGGGTAAAGATGCTAACATCATCACCTGGGTTTCAAACGGTAACGTTATCGAAAGAACCGAGCTCAATGCAGACGGCTCAGCTACACTTGACCTTCACAGCGATAAGCTTCTTGACGAGCCTTATCTTTATGTCCGTTTCTACCTCTCGGGCGATAACGGTATCTGTTACTCACAGCCTATGGTGCTCAACGTAGAAGGCGAGGAATTTGCTCCGGTTGATGTTCCGGAAACACACGATATTTCAACCTTCCTTCGCGGTCTTGTAACCGTTCTTGATATCGCTGTTTTCAGACTTAACCCCATTATATGGATTTTTAAGTATTTCGGTCTCGGCTACAACCCGATTGTAAGAATTTTTGATAAACCGTAAATAAACAAATAATTAAGGCTTGCATAGGTTTGATTCCTGTGCAAGCCTTTTTGTATATTATAATGAATTAATAAACTTAATCAAAAGCTCTTTCTGTTCAACTGTCAGCTTAGAAACTGCCTGTTCAAACTCGCTCAGCGGTTCGTCTGTGTTGAAAAAATCCTTGAGAGTTATTCCCAGCCCGAAGCAGATGTATTCGAGATATTCTACGGTAGGCTGCTTGTTGTTAAGTTCAACATCGCGAAGATAGCTTTGTGAAACACCGCTTATGTTGGCAAGCTTGTTTACCGTTATATTTTTTCTTTCACGGAAGTATCTGATTCGTGTACCTATATCCATAGCTTATCACCTGTCACACAAAATTAATTCTATAGTTATAACTTTAACAAAAAAATAAATGTTAAATTACAACTAAAGTGTTGACAAGTTATAATTATAGTGATAATATCGAATCAAGGAAAGAGTGACAAGTGAAGATAAGAGTTATGATTTAAATGCCTTGGTGTATGCTTCTGCCCACGTCTTAATTGCTTTTTCGTTCCATACTCTCGGCATAGCGGCACAGGCGGCCATAACCTTTGCTATGCTGACACCGCACCCGAGTATCTTTTTGAGCAGGGCAGGGTATTTGATTACCTGTATTCCCTTGTTCATAAGGTCGGGTATGTCGAGCCTGAAAAGATCGGTGAGCGCCGTAAAGTTTGCTGTCATTGTAATATTGTCTTCGTTAAGCATTCCCGAATTAAAGCAATAGTCAAGCTCTTCGGGCTTAAGGCTCAGAAGTAGGAATTTGACACATTCAAGTGGTGCAAGTCCTGCACCGAGTGCGCGGTAATATTTTACCTGATAGTTCCACAGCTTTTCTGCCGTATATGTACCTGACTTATCTGCAATGACTGTGTCAGCAAGCATCTTTGCAGCCTTGAGTGAGTTTGCAATACCCGAGCCAATAAGCGGTACGGTCATAAATGCGCTGTCGCCGATTGCGGCATAACCGTCAGCCACCATTACCGACAAAGGATGTCTTACGGGAATTTCAACAAACTGCCCGCCTCGCACTATATCTTTGCCCAGCCTCGGACACTTTGTGCGCAGGTAATCAGCAAAGCTGTTCACTTCGTCAAGGTCAAATTCTTCAAATCGGCCTATCAGCAGGTCTGTGTGCTCCTCTTCGCTTGCAACCCAGCTTACGCCGAGTCTGTCACCTTCAAGCAGCATAACACGGAATTTTGCATTAACCTCTTCGTCTGTCGCCTTGTTGTAAAACGCACGGAATATAGTAATTCTCTCTTGTCTTGCTATTTCGTTTTCAATTCCAAGGTCATCGGGCAGGTTACGTCTTACGGGTGAATTCATACCGCAGGCGTCAATTATAAGATCTGCGTATTTTTCACCGTCCGACGTGTTGATACCGACTACACGCTTACCGTTGATAATAGGGGAGACAACCTCGCAGCCGTATTCAATCTTTACACCGCAATTTACGGCATGGTTGATAAGATGCTCGTAAATGTCTTTTCTCTCCATCTTTATTTCAAGCTCATCGTGAGGTACCTGCTGTTCAAGACCTCTGTTAGCGTTGGGTGAAAAGAAGGTCATATTCTCTTTGAATTCGTATTTTCTTCTGGGTGGCATCGGTATTTCTGCTATGCCCAGTGCCGCAGGGGCAAATATATCTGTCCAGTCATAGCCTAATGTGCCTTGCTCCTTTTTTTCAAAAACGGTTACGTCGTAGCCTATTTTGGCAAGCAAAGCCGCTGCTGCAATACCGCCGTGACCAAGACCTGCCACAATTATTTTTTTACTCATAGCATTATGCCTCCCGTAAAATCTGGTTAAATTGTAAACCTATAATCTCTAAATTTCAAGTAAAATAAGGTAATTCTGCGGTAAAATTTAATTATTTCTTAATATTATATTCTTATTGAGAAATATATTGCGAATCCGTTGTGCTAATCTAAAATTGACGGAAATATTTTCCGCCATAAAAATAAAGGAGAAAAAATTATGAAAAAGTTAAAAATCGGTTTGTCATTATTGATGTCATTTGTAATGGCCTTTTCTGTTTTCAGCTTCGGTGCTTTTGCGGCAACTGATACGGAAATTGACACAATAGCTATTGATTTCAATGCAAAGCCCGGCGACAGCTTTGAAGACTGGGCAGAGCAGCTTTCTATCAACACCGAGGGTGTTGCGGTGTCTGAAACACTTGATGAAATCGGACTCGGTGTTCTGGTAATAGGCGAGGACGAAATGTTAAGCGGCACCTATGAAATGGGCGAGACTTATATAATCACTATCTGTCTTGAGCCGGAGCAGGGCTATTCGTTCCCTGAAAATGCAGAAGACTTTAAGTCGGTTACAGTCAACGGTGAGCCTGCTGAAATTATCGTTGAAAGCGTTGACGTTATTACTATAACCGTTACCGTTACAGCCGTAGTATTTGAACTTGCTATTGGCGGTACAATTGAAACAGTTGATGTTTCACTCGATGTATACGGTGATATGCTTATAGGTGATTGGTACAGATACCTTAAAATCAATTCACAGGGTATTGAGGCTTTAAACGGCTCGCTGGACACCGTACGTGCATACGATAAGGATGGAAACCCCATTATTGGTGATTTTGTTTCAGGCGAGGAATACACCCTTGAAATATTGCTCTCCGCCAAGATGAACTGTGAATTCAAAAAGAACGAAGCAGGCGAGGCTGCTCTTGACAGTGCAAAACTCAACGGAAGTGAAACGGCATATACCGTCGGTACATATAAGTACGAAGGCATACAGTATGAATATATTAAGTTTGAAACAACCGTAACTGCAAAAGAGCCCAAGTATATCACAACTGTTGATATTACACTCAGCGAAAACCTTGAAGGTATGCCGATTGTTCAGTATAAGGATTATATTACAATCAATACTCCCGGCGTAAAGTTCCTTGACGGTGATTATGAAAGCGTAGCAGTTTATGATTACTTCGGCAACTATGTTTTCGATAGCTTTGAAGAAGGCAATATTTACGAGCTCTTCGTTGATTTTGTTCTTGATGAAGGCTACTTTATCGATTATGATAATTTCGTAGTCAAAGTTAACGGTGAGGAATTGCCCGAGGAATTTTGCTATTGTTATGATGACTATGATACCGGAGCAGCATATGTCGGCTTCTCGACTCAGGTTGATATGGTCGGTGACGGATTCTTTGCTCAGCTGATGTTTTTCTTCCAGAAGATTATAAATTGGTTCCAGAATCTTTTCTTTGGCTTCATTTTATTCTGATTTTAAAATTCAATAGGCGATAAATTAACGGCAGGGTGTTGACCCTGCCGTTAATAATTTATGTGTTTTTAAAATCAATCAATCTCGCCGAAAGCCTTCTGTATTGCATAGTAAGCAGGCTTGGGAGTGCCGTTGTATTCGATAATGCCCCATTTGGTTTCAATCGGACATTCAGCCTGACCGCATACGTAGCAGTCATCGCTATCCTGCCAGCAATAGATGAAAGCGCCGATTACAAAATCAAGCTTTTCAATTTTGGGAATGATATCCTCGTAGAACTTTGCCTGGCCTTCAGGTGTGTGGTCGTAGCCGTAAAGTCCTGTGCCTTCGGTAAGCTCACAGTAGATGTGGTTCTTGTATTCACCCTTGAAGAGTAAATCTGCCTTGTATTCGTCAGTTTCGTCAGCGTACTGAAGTTCAAACTCTTCTCTGATGTCCTTGGGAAGCTTGGAAATAAAGTTGTCAACATCTGCTGCTGCTTCTTTTTCGCTTGAATAACCGTAGCTTTCAAGGACAGCTTTTTTCTCAGCTGCCGTCTTGGGCTCGCCAAGACCGATGTAACCGAATTCGCAGAGTATAACGGGCTTGCCTGTTACACGGCGAACGTACTTGAGCGCGAACGTGTACTGGTCAATATTTTTAAGAATATTCTCGAAAGAGCCAAGGTAAAGGTCAACGCCTACGTAGTCGCAGTACTGGTGGTACGGCTTCATAAGACCGGGAAGGTTGAGCAGAGCCTGAGCACAAAGGTTGTAGCCGATAAGCACGTCTCCCTTAATGGGGTTCATAGCTTCAAGCTGTATACCAATGAATCTTGCTGCTTCCTCCATTGTAAGCGGATATGTGAAGCGGTCAACGCCCATTTCGTTTGTAATCTGGAATACGTCAACCATACCCTTTAGGTCGGTTATATAGAACTCAGCAATTTCTTTGATTTTAGCTTCGTTTTCGGGAACTCTCGGGTCAAGACCGATTTCAATGTATTCATCGGGATACGGGGTGATACCCATAACTCTGATACCGTTGTCAAGGTATTCCTTCATTTCCTCTTTCCATCTGAGGTAAGAGGGGTCAGGTGTGCCGTCTGCGAGAATAGGCATAGGCATATCTTCTCTTATCCATTCGATGTTTGCTTCGTTGATGAGGTCATATTCGTTGTGCGTGTGGCATATACCCTTGATAAAGCCGTCAACCTTTTCTTCTGCTATTGCAATGTTTTCGTCAAAAGGAACACTGGGGTCTGTAAGCAGAAGGTTTGCAAAGGGTGTGAGTACAGCGAGTATAAAGCCGAGAATTGACATTACGAATGTTGGCATAATTTCACGCTCCTGTATTTTTTTACTATGGTAACATTATCGTAAATTTAAATCAATAAAAAAGTTATTAATTATTATTAAAAAGAAAGATTTTGTAATTAGAAACAATTTCAATCAAGTATTTTTGTGAAAAATAAATATAATAATTATTATATTTTGTTGATTTCGTTTGTGGACAAATATTTCTTTTATGATATAATAAATTTTATTATTATTTAAAGGAGATACAGATATGCTTGCTATTCTGAACAAAATCATAACTCTGGTTCTCGTACCGCTTTATATGTGTCCTTGGCTGCCCTGTCTTAACGTTGTTAAGCTTTTCAACCAGCCCAAGCAGGTTGTTTCGCTCACCGAAAATGGCATCAGCAGTGAGGCTGACCCCGTTTACCTTACGGCACACAGAGGCGTTACCGCCCGTGCACCCGAAAATACTGTTCCTGCTTACGAAGCTGCTGTTGAGCTTGGCTATTATTCAGCCGAATGTGACATCAGGCTTACCAAGGATAACGAGTGGGTGCTTATCCACAACAGTACGATTGATACGTGGTTCTGCCAGACAGGCTCTGTTTCGGATTTTACTCTTGCCGAGCTTAAATCCTTCAGCTATAAGTGGGGTGTAAACTTCTGGCAGGAGGGTCTTAAAATCCCGACTCTCGACGAATACCTCGACGTTTTTGTCGGCAAGAAAACCCGTCCGCAGATTGAAATCAAGTCAGATAACTATGATCTGCTATACACTATCGTTGATGCTGTAAAAGCAAAGGGTCTTGAGGAAAGCGCAATCATCATTTCCTTTGACCTTGAGCAGCTTAAGACTATCCGCAAGTATGACAGTAACATTGAACTGTGGTACCTTATCGACGAAATAAACGCTCAGAACATTGCCGAGGCCAAGGAGCTTGGTGGTAACGTCTGGCTTTCGCCCAGCTTTGAGAAAAACACAAAAGAGTCAATCCAGCTTGCGATTGATGCAGGTGTTCCCGCATCCTTCTGGACTGTAAATACTCTTGAGGATGCAAAGATGCTCTATGATATGGGTATCCGTTATATCGAAACAGACATACTCTGCAATTGATGAAAGGAAATAATTGATATGAATATTTTAGGCGTACTTATGCTTTTCAAAAACGTTTATCACGCTTTGCTTTCCGTTGTTGTTGCACTTCCCCTTGTTTTTACAATGGGTGCGGACGATAAGCCCGGTACAGAGGTTGTGATAAACGAAAACGCAACTAATCCGTATATTGTCGATTATATGAATCCCGATATTTCTGCCCACCGTTCGGGTGCCGGCGTAGCACCGCAGAACACACTTATGGCTTTTGAAACAATGCTCGCAAACAATGCCGAATACGGTGTTGATACCTTTGAATTTGACGTTCAGCTTACCGCTGACGGCGAGCTTATTGTTCTTCACGACCTTACTTATGATTCGACTACAAACGCTGTAGAGGTTTACGGTCACGATTCTGTTTACGCTTCCGACCTTACTCTTGCTGAAGCAAAGCAGCTCAATATGGGCGAAAACTTCCAGCTCAACGGTGAATATCCCTACAGAGGTCTGCGTGGCGACGATATTCCGGACAATCTTCGTGTTCCTACCTGTGAAGAAGTTATCGACCTTATCGAAGCTAACGAAGAGGGCAGAGAATTCCGCTACATCATTGAAATCAAGAGCAAGGGCACACAGGGCTTTGAGGCAGCAGACAGGCTTTATGAGCTTGTTATGGAAAAGGGGATAGAGGACAAAGCAATGTGGGCTTCCTCCAAGCTTGAAGTTTCCTACTATATGGAAAACAAGTACCCCGATATGCCCCGTTCTGCAGGTGTTATCGAGGTTCTCCAGTTCTATGTTTACGCAAGAATGGATTGGGATCTTAACGACGTTAACCCCACCTACGTTGCTCTCCAGATTCCCTACGGCAGCAGTGCAGCCGACGGACTTATCAACCTTGGTACAAAGCAGTGTATCAACTATGCTCATAAGTACAATATTGCCGCCCAGTACTGGACAATCAACGACGCTGAAGATGTGGAATATCTCACCAAAAACGGTGCAGACTGCATTATGAGCGACTACCCTGACATGGCAAGCAAGGTTGTAGACAGCTTTAATAAATAAAATTAAGGGAGGCTCAGGCCTCCCTTTTGCTATGCTTATTTAACTGCTTCCTTAATTCTTTTGGCTACATTTTCAATGTCCTCGGCAGTCCAGTCGGCATCCATAAAGATGTGTGCGCTGCGCTTGAGAATCCCGAGGCTCTTCTGACACATATCTTCGGAATATTCAACATTTTTATT
>JAZOMP010000103.1:0-14582 GCA_045654045.1 Acutalibacteraceae bacterium | reverse complement strand
CGGTTGTTTTATTTTTTTGTCTCAATAATGGGACTTGAAGTAGGGGGGGTAGTGAATCGGTGCCCGGCGCACACGGTGAGCCGCGAATGACCGAGCGCCGCAGCGCGAGAGTCAAGTCCCGTCTCTCGCACCATATTGAGTATACATAAGGGATTTGACCTGTGAATACTCAATTTTTTTGCTTAAATAGAGTTTTGTATATAGTTTGATATAGTTTTTATGTATCGTCGCATTCCTTTCGGAGTGCGACTTTTATTTTCATACGGGTTTTAGGGGTGCGGGTCTCCGGTGGAGACCTTTGAATGCATTTTGCATTCAAAAGCACCGACCGAGCCGGCAGGCGAGACACCCCTAACAAGTGGAATTTGTATGCACAAATTCAGTGCTAGTTAAGACTTATGGCACGCATCTTTACATTTTTCGGTTGGTTTGCCAAATCATTTTTTATCTTGTTTTAGATTTTTGCATTAAAAAACACCTGCGACTTTTAAAGTAACAAGTGTTTTTTCAGATTATTAAATTTATTAAGTTATGGCCTATTAATCAGTACAAAGAATTATCTTTTTCAATATATGATAATAAGTCATTTACATCATTTTTATTCATAATTGAAATATCATTCAAGCTATACATCTTATACCTTTTTGCTGCCGCAGGTAGATTTGTTTCAACCAAGCAAGGCGACACATCTACACAAATAGGTTTAAAAATAACGTTGTTCTTGCTATCGTCATATAGCACTTTTTCTATTTCGCTCATACAATATACACTTTGCAAAAAATTCTTTGTAATTATAGGTAAAAAAATGCCGTTTTTAGCTATTGAATTAATATCAGATTCATGCTGCTCGCATTCCTCAAGTTTATAAGTATTATACCGTATTACATCATAACCTCTTTTTTCGAGCAATGTTGTTATAATATCGCTTAATAAACGATCAGCATGAGAACAAGAGATAAACACTTTATTTTTCTTTATTATATCTGCCAAAGTGTGCAGAAAATCTACCAATGTTTCGCTTAAAGGTTTTTCAATATCAATTTCATATAACCTTTTGCTTGAAGAATTTTTAATATAATCAAGTTCTTTTTTGACCCAAATTGAGTTTTCAGAATTCTTACTTTTACAATATACAAATATGTTCCTTGCATCGATTTCTTTTTTTATGAAATCTTCAAGTGTTTCATTGTTATCATCCAAACATTTCATATGGAATAAAAGAGGTTCATATTCTAATGCTTCCAAAATGTCTCGGATTTTTCTTACTTTTTCAATATCCTTACTTGAATGAGACAGAAAAATGGTTTTTGCTGACATATAATTCACCTTGATTCACAAATATCGACTTCATTATAGCTTTAAAATTATAATACCATAAACACTAACCCAAAGCAACATATATAAGCAGTAAACCAACAAGCCGGTTTTACTTATATTTTTAGTAAATCCCTTATGAACACTCGCACCAAAAACAGAGCAATCGCAATTGCGGTTGCTCTGTTTTTTCTTTTTCTTCAGCGGGTATAAGTACTGTTGAAAAAATATTTTATTGTGATATAATGACAATAATAAAATATAAGGGAACGGGGAATAAAAAATGAAAAAAATAATTTCCGTATTACTTACTGTCGTTCTTCTTGTTTCGCTTGGCGTTACAGCGTTTGCAAAGAATAATGATGAACAGGGCGGAAAGAAGAAAGTGGCAACGCTGTCTATCTGCTCGTGTATGTCAACGGCTGTAGTTGCGGCTCATACGTATATTTACGTCGAGAATCTTTCCGATGAGCCTATTCAGGTAGGTCTTTATGAAGTGCCTGTCGGGCAGGGCGTTTCTCTGGGTACGCTTTCAATTTCCGTTCACGACGGCTGGGGTATATATTATAATATCGAAACCTACCGTGAACCGAGGGAGGAGCATATTCCGCAGATATGGTCAAAGACCGTAGA
This sequence comes from Acutalibacteraceae bacterium, assembly GCA_045654045.1. Classification (GTDB taxonomy): domain Bacteria; phylum Bacillota; class Clostridia; order Oscillospirales; family Acutalibacteraceae; genus UBA8612. The sequence continues at coordinate 12,635 of JAZOMP010000103.1, read as the reverse complement.
ACTTGACGAAGAGGGCTTGAAAAAGCTCGACAAGAAGCTTGACGGATTTGTTAATTACTGGGGTCCGTTCTTTAATTGCTCGTTCTTCGCCTTTGCTGTGTGGAACAGTATAGCAGGCGACTTCCTTGTTCCCCTTGTAATTCCCGGTCTGTCTCACCTTGTTGTAATGGCAGTCGGCGAAAAGGGCGTGCTCGATTTATATAAGTCCGAGCCGACACAGGTTTTCAAACAGCGTGGCACGGGTAAAGATGCTTATCTTGAGCCCGTCGGCGAAAAGACACTTGAAATAGGATGAGGTAAAATGAAAAAAATTCTGGTGCTTAACGGCTCAGCCCGTGCGCAATCAATATCATCTGTACTCGGTGAACACCTTGTAATGTCGCAGCAGGATGAATCGGAAATTTGTCGCTGCAACGCTTACAAAATGAATGTTAAGCCCTGTATGGGGTGCGGCTGGTGCGATAAAAATGTCGGCTGTGTTTTTGATGATATGGATGGATTTTTTGCCGATTTTGAGGCGGCAGATTATCTCGTTATAACTACCCCTGTCTATAACGGCGGTGTACCTGCACCGCTTAAGGCTATTGTTGACCGCTTTCAGCGTTACTATGCTCTGCGCTTTGCCCACGGCGTAAAGCCGCCCGTAGCAAAGCCGAAGAGAGCCGCCCTTGTAATTACCGCAGGCAGTAAGGGCGAGGGCAGGGAGTACATTGAAAAAATGTTTACTCAGCAGTTTACGGTGATGAACACTACGCTCGTCACAACCGTTTTTGTCGATTCAACGGACACAAAGCAGGTGGGGGAAGCAGAATACCGCCTCGCTTTTGAACAGGGCAAAAAATTGTTTGAATATTGATTTATCTTTTTACAGGATATATAATGTGTTATATATTTAAAGGTAAGGTGATACTATGCTTTACATCGGTATAGATCTTGGTACATCTGCGGTCAAGCTGCTGCTTGTTGATGAAAAGGGTACAATTCACGCCGAGGTTTCAAAGGAATATCCCGTTTTTTATCCGCGGTCGGGTTGGTCGGAGCAGAACCCTGAGGACTGGCGAGCGGCTGTAATAGACGGTGTTAAGGAACTGACTGACGGTGTTGATAAATCACAAATAGCAGGTATCGGCTGCGGCGGTCAGATGCACGGCCTCGTTGTGCTTGATGAAAACGATGAGGTTATCCGTCCTGCAATTCTGTGGAACGACGGCAGAACCGAAAAACAGGTTGAATACCTGAACAACGTTATCGGTAAGGATAAGCTGACTGAATATACCGCAAACATTGCTTTTGCTGGCTTTACTGCCCCGAAAATACTCTGGGTCAAGGAAAACGAGCCTGAAAATTTCAGCAGAATTGCAAAGATAATGTTGCCGAAAGACTACATAAATTATATTCTTACGGGCGTTCATTCCTGCGATTATTCCGACGCTTCGGGTATGTTACTGCTCGATGTTGAAAATAAATGCTGGTCGGAGGAAATGTGTGAAATCTGCTCGGTTAAAAAAGAACAGCTGCCCACACTTTTCGAAAGCTTCGAGGTTATCGGCACGCTCAGAACTGAAATTGCAGAAGAGCTTGGTTTGAATGAAAACGTTAAGGTGGTTGCAGGCGCAGGCGATAATGCCGCCGCCGCAATCGGTACGGGTACTGTCGGCAACGGCAAGTGCAACATTTCGCTTGGTACTTCGGGCACTATATTCATTTCAAGTGAAAATTTCGGTGTGGATAAGTTCAACGCGCTCCACTCCTTTGCCCATGCAGACGGCAGATACCACCTTATGGGCTGTATGCTTTCTGCCGCTTCCTGCAACAAGTGGTTTATGGAGGATATTCTGCACAGCGGCGATTACGCAGGAGTTCAGCAGGCAATAACCGATGATAAGCTCGGCAGAAACAAGGTTTATTTTCTGCCATACCTTATGGGTGAACGCAGTCCGATTAACGACACAAACGCAAGGGCAACCTTTACGGGTATGACTATGGACACAACTAAAGCGGATATGCTCCAGGCTGTGTTTGAGGGCGTTGGCTTTGCGATAAGGGACAGCTTTGAGGTTGCAAAAAGCCTTGGCATAGAAATATCGCGCAGTAATATCTGCGGCGGCGGTGCAAAGAGTGCGCTGTGGAAAAAGATTATGGCTAACGTGCTCGGCATTGAGCTTGACCTTCTCAAAACGGAGCAGGGTCCGGGCTACGGCGGCGCAATTTTAGCTATGGTCGGCTGCGGCGAATACAGCAGCGTTGACGAAGCCTGCGGTAAACTCATTGAGGTTGCCGACACGGTTACTCCCGATGCAGAATTGACTGCACTTTATGAGAAGAAGTATAATAATTTCAAGAAAATATATCCCGCACTTAAAAACTTTTTTAAGGAGTCAGAATGATGAGCGAAATTTTTACAAACATTCCGAAAATCAAATACGAGGGCGCAAAGAGCACGAATCCGCTTGCCTTCAAATTCTATGACCCGGAAAGAATAGTCCTCGGCAAGCCTATGAAGGAGCACCTTCCCTTTGCTATGGCTTGGTGGCACAACCTCTGTGCCGCAGGTACCGATATGTTCGGCAGAGATACCGCCGACAAGTCCTTCGGTGCAGCCGAAAAGGGCACAATGGACCACGCCAAGGCAAAGGTTGACGCAGGCTTTGAGTTTATGAGTAAGCTCGGCGTTGAGTACTTCTGCTTCCACGACGTTGACATTATTCCCGAGGCAGACGATATTAACGAAACCAATCGCCGCCTTGACGAAATTTCCGATTATATCCTCGGAAAGATGAAAGAAACGGGCATCAAGTGCCTGTGGGGTACTGCCAATATGTTCTCCAACCCCCGCTTTATGAACGGCGCAGGCAGCACAAACTCTGCAGACGTTTACTGCTTTGCCGCAGCACAGATTAAAAAAGCACTCGATCTGACTGTTAAGCTCGGCGGTAAGGGCTATGTTTTCTGGGGCGGCAGAGAGGGCTATGAAACCCTCCTCAACACCGATATGAAGTTTGAGCAGGAAAACATTGCAAGACTTATGAAAATGGCTGTTGAGTACGGCAGAAAAATCGGCTTCACGGGCGACTTCTATATCGAGCCCAAGCCCAAGGAACCTATGAAGCACCAGTACGATTTCGATGCCGCTACTGCTATCGGTTTCCTTCGTCAGTACGGTCTTGACAAGGATTTCAAGATGAATATTGAGGCTAACCACGCAACTCTTGCGGGTCACACCTTCCAGCACGAGCTGAGAGTTTCCGCTATCAACGGTATGCTCGGCAGCATTGATGCAAACCAGGGTGACTATCTCCTCGGCTGGGATACAGACGAATTCCCCTTCGACGTTTACGAAGCAACAATGTGTATGTACGAGGTAATCAAGGCAGGCGGTCTTACAGGCGGCTTCAACTTCGACGCAAAGTGCCGCAGACCCAGCAACACCTACGAGGATATGTTTGAAAGCTATATCCTCGGTATGGATACCTTCGCCCTCGGTCTTATCAAGGCAGCCGAAATTATTGAGGACGGCAGACTTGACGGCTTTGTAAAGGATAAGTACGCAAGCTTTAACAGCGGTATCGGCGCAAAAATTGTCGCAGGCGAAACAAGCCTCGAAGAGCTTGCCGCATACGCCGCGGAAATGAAGAACGTCGCAACACCCTGCTCGGGTAAGCAGGAAAGACTTGAAGGCATCATCAACAGCGTTCTGTTTGGTTAATAAAAAAACAACCCTTGTGTGATCCGTCACGCAAGGGTTGCTGTATATTTCCGTTTATTTTACTGCCTGACCGATTGCTCCGAGCAATGAATTCGGGTTGCTTGACGGCAGGTCACAGGTGTAGTGCCATATCATAACGCCGCCGAAGCCGTTTGCCATAGCGTATTCGGTTTTGGCTTTTGTCACGTCGGGGGTATTGAACCAGAAGCTTTTGCCGAGGTCTTCGTCATAGTAGAAGTTGTTCTCGTCAAGCTTGTCGTAATAGCCCTTATAGTCGTACCAGTATGCGTCGTGGTCTGTAGGGCGGGCATAGAAGGGGAGACCGAAGTGCATTTTTTCGGGCGGTATGCCCTTCATTGTTGCTTCGTGTGAAAGCTCGGTTGCTTTTTCAAAGCTGGAGTGCTTGCCGTCGGCTTCATCGTAAATGTCATACATCATAAGCTCGAAATAATCAACGGCTTCAATGGCTTTTGTTTTGATGTTCGGATTCCATTCGCAAACTGCAATACCTATAAGCTTGTCGGGCATTGTTTTATCAAGGCTGATGAGAAAATCGCTGAATTTGTTCCAATGCTTGAGCTTTATCGGGTATTCGTAGTCGAAATGGACTCCGTCAAAACCGTAGTGCTCAATTACCTCTTTTATGTTTTCTTCAAGCACACCGCTTGCAAATGCCTTGTTGTGCTCAATTGACTGCTGCTCCATATCGTCCTCCCAGCTGATGCCGTTTGAAACGTAGGACGGACCGAGCATATTCAGCGTGATTGTAACATCCCTGTCGCCGATAACCGTTCTTAAATTGCGAAGAGAGGTTTCGAGTGTGTCCTTTTCGAGCACAACCTCACCTTCTGCGGTGAAATTGGCACAGCCGAAAAGAATAACGTCGGTTATAATGTCAAAATCCTCGGTGTAAAGGTTTGAAATATCGTATACGTATTTGCCTACAACGTAGCTCGTTACGTGAAAATCTTCGGCAGGTACGGGATCAACAAATTTTACTCCCGTGCCAAGCGAAAAGCCGATGAAGTTTGCCACAGCCACCAGCATAGCGCAGATTCGTTTAAACAGTAATGCGAGATACATTCTGAACACTCCTTTGGTTTTAAAAAGAATAAATAATAAATTTCGTAGGGCAGGGGCTTGCTCCTGCCGGTTATGCTTTAATCTTACATAATTCTTTTTGATTTTTCAAGAGAGAATAATAAACCTATTATATAAATAATAATTTAATGAATTTTACTTGCAAAACAATAAAATATATGCTACAATCAATTCTAATTGAATACCTAAACGCAATGAAAAAGAGAGTAAGCCTTTTGCAAAATAAGGGTTGATAGAGAGCTGTGCCACGGCTGGAAGCACGGCAGCCCTGCAGATGTGCCGAAGTTCACTTTGGAGCGGTGCGGCTGATAAGGTCGCAACGGTTTGCCTCCGTTACAGGTTAAAAGAGTGCCTGCATATTTTGTGCGGGAATACGGGTGGTACCACGGAAATGTTTTTTACGTCTTTCGTCCTGTTTTTTACGGGACGGAAGATTTTTTTATTTTGTAAATTTTGAAAGGAATGATATATTTGAAGGACCAGTTAAAAGCAATTCAGGCGGCTGCTCTCGAAGCCGTTGGGGTTGCACAGTCCAACGCAGACCTTGAAGCTCTGCGTGTCAAGTACCTCGGCAAAAAGGGCGAGGTTACAGCAATTCTCAAGCAGATGGGTAAGCTCTCTGCAGAGGAAAGACCCGTTGTCGGTCAGCTTGCCAACGAGGTAAGACAGACTATCGAAGCACAGCTCGAGGAAAAGGTTGCCCAGATTAAGGCAGAAGCCCTCAAGGCACAGCTTGTCAGCGAAACGCTCGACGTTACTATGCCCGGCGAAAAGGCAACACTTGGCCACAGACATCCGCTCTCAATAGTTCTTGACGAGGTTAAGGAAATTTTCCTCGGCATGGGCTTTGAGGTTGCAACAGGTCCCGAGGTTGAGTGGGATTACTACAACTTCGAGGCACTCAATATTCCCAAGGAGCACCCTGCACGCGATACGCAGGATACCTTCTACATCACCGAAAATATGCTTCTGCGTACTCAGACCTCTCCCGTACAGATAAGAGTTATGGAAAACAAGAAGCCTCCGATTCGTGTTATCGCTCCCGGCAGCGTTTTCCGTTCTGACGCCGTTGACTCAACTCACTCACCCTTCTTCCATCAGATTGAGGGTCTTGTTGTTGACAAGGGTATCACAATGGCAGACCTCAAGGGCTGTCTGTTCGATTTTGCAAAGCGTCTTTACGGCGAGGATACAAAAATCCGTCTTCGTCCTCACCACTTCCCGTTCACAGAGCCCAGCTGTGAAATTGACGTAACCTGCTTCCGTTGCGGCGGCAAGGGCTGTCCCTTCTGTAAGGGCGAGGGCTTTGTCGAAATCCTCGGCGGCGGTATGGTTCACCCGCAGGTACTTAAAAACGGCGGTGTAGACCCCGAGGTTTACAGCGGCTTTGCCTTCGGTGTGGGTCTTGAGCGTCTTACACTCTTCCGCTTCAATATTGACGATATGCGTCTGCTGTTTGAAAACGATATGCGTTTTCTCGGCCAGTTCTAAGGGAGGGAAAAAGAAATGAATTTATCCAAAAGATGGCTTCACGATTACGTGAATTTAGATGTTACAGATAAGGATTTTGCTGCCGCACTCACTCTTTCCGGCTCCAAGGTTGAGGGCTACGAAACAGAGGGCGAGGAGCTTTCCAACATCGTTGTTGCAAGAGTTGAATCTCTTGAAAAGCACCCCGATTCCGACCACCTGTGGATTTGTCAGGTAAACGTCGGCGCAGAAGAAAATCTCCAGATTGTTACCGGTGCACAGAATCTCAAGGCAGGCGACTACGTTCCCGCCGCGCTTGACAATTCAGTTGTCGCAGGCGGCAAGAAGATTAAGAAGGGCAAGCTTCGCGGCGTTGAAAGCGCAGGTATGCTTTGCTCACTCGGCGAGCTCGGTCTTACCGTAAACGATTTTCCCTACGCAATTGACGACGGCATTTTCGTCCTCGGTGAGGATTGTGACCTTACACTCGGTATGGATATCCGCGAGGCAACTGGCTTCAACGACGTTGTAACCGAGTTCGAAATTACCTCCAACAGACCCGACTGCCTTAGCATCATCGGTCTTGCAAGAGAAACCGCAGTAACCTACGGTATGGACTTTGTTGAGCCCACACCCGTTGTTGCTCCCGGCGAAGGCGACGTAAACGACCTGCTCAAGGTTAAAATAGAAGCCCCCGAGCTTTGCTACCGCTACGTCGGTGCAGTTGTAAAGAACGTTAAAATCGAGCCGTCACCCCGCTGGATGAGAGAAAGACTCCGTGCCTGCGGTGTCCGCCCGATTAACAATATTGTCGATATTACAAACTTTGTAATGCTTGAATACGGTCAGCCTATGCACGCTTTCGACCTTCGTTACCTTGAGGGTAATCAGGTTATCGTAAGAAATGCAAAGTCAGGCGAGAAGATTACAACACTCGACGGCGTTGAAAGAGAGCTTTCCGAAGAAATGCTCGTTATTGCCGACGCAAACAAGCCCGTTGCCGTTGCAGGCGTTATGGGCGGCGAGTACAGCGGTATTATGGACGATACAAACACTATCGTTTTCGAGTCCGCCTGCTTCAACGGCCCGAGCGTACGTATGACAGCAAAGAAGCTCGGTATGCGTACCGAAGCTTCCTCCCGTTTCGACAAGCAGCTTGACCCCAAGGGCTGCCGCACAATTCTTGACAGAGCACTTCAGCTTGTCCAGATGCTCGGCGCAGGTGAGGTTGTAAACGGTGCAGTTGACTGCGACTGCTCCGACAAGAGCGATTTCACTCTTCCCTTCGAGCCCGAATGGGTGAACGGCTTCATCGGTATTGACGTAAGCGCTGACGAGCAGAAGAAGATTCTTGAGCGTCTTGGCTGTAAGGTTGAAAACGGTGTTATCACCGTGCCCTCTTTCAGAGGCGACCTTCTCCACAAAGCTGATATCTCCGAAGAAATTGCACGTTTCTACGGCTATGACAACATTCCTGACAGACAGCTTGCAGGTGTTGCAACTGCTCAGTACACACCCGAGCAGAAGTTTGAAAGACTTATCAACAACACTATGCTTGCCTGCGGTCTTTCCGAGCTTTGCACCTTCTCCTTCATCAGCCCCAAGAGCTACGATAAAATCTGTCTGCCTGCAGATAGTTTAAAGAGAAACTGCGTAGTTATCTCTAACCCCCTGGGTGAAGATACAAGCGTTATGAGAACAACAATGCTTCCCTCAATGCTTGAAACTCTTGCCCGCAACTACAACAACAGAAACGCCAAGGCTTACCTCTATGAGCTTGGCAAGGAATATATCTGGAAGGGCACCGAAGAGCTGCCCGAAGAGCCGCAGGTACTCTGTATGGGTATGTACGGCGCAGACTGCAACTTCTTCACAATCAAGGGTGTTGTTGAGGAACTTCTCTACAAGCTCGGCGTTGAGGATTACGACGTTGAAGCAGTAAACGACAACCCGTCCTACCACCCCGGCAGAACTGCTGTTATTACTAAGGATGGCAAGGTAATCGGTACTCTCGGTGAAATCCATCCGCAGGTACTTACCAACTACGGTATCGGCGTAAAGGCTTATGCCGCCGAAATCAGCTTCGATGTCTGCTTCGGGCTGAGTAACCTTAAGCGTACTTACAAGCAGCTTCCCAAGTTCCCCGCACTTACCCGTGACCTTGCCTTTGTCTGCAAGAAGAGTGAGCCCGTTCTTATGCTTGAAAAGACAATTGCACAGGCAGTCGGCAAGAACCTTGAATCAATCGAGCTGTTCGACGTATACGAGGGCAGCCAGATTCCCGAGGGCATGAAGAGCGTTGCCTTCAACCTTAAGCTTCGTGCGGCAGACCGCACAATGACCGACGAAGAGGCTGACAGCGCAATGAAGAAGGCTGTAAAGGCTCTTGAAAAGATTGGTATTTCACTTCGTTCATAAATTTTAAACGGGAGGTCTTGTTATGAAAGAAAAAATTAAGGTAGCCGTTATCGGCTGCGGTACAATAGCAAACTCCGCACATATTCCTGCGTATATGGCTTGTGATATGGCTCAAATCAAGTATTTCTGCGATATCATTCCCGAAAGAGCAGACAAGGCTGTTGAAAAATACGGCTGCGGCAAGGCGATTTACGATTACCACGAAATTCTTGACGACCCCGAGCTTGACGCTGTTTCCGTTTGCACACACAATGATATGCACTCGGTAATTTCTATTGATTTTATGCGCCACGGTAAGGATGTCCTTTGCGAAAAGCCTGCCGCAAGAATTCTTTCCGAAGCACTTGAAATGGAAAAGGTTTCCTACGAAACGGGCAGAATTCTTTCAATCGGTGTCTGCAACCGTTACGCAAACTCCGTCAACCATATCAGAAAGCTTATTGCCGACGGTGAGCTTGGCGAGGTTTACCATGTTTACGCAAGCTTCCGTGCCCACCGTTCAATTCCGGGTCTCGGCGGCGATTTCACAACAAAAGCCTGCTCGGGAGGCGGTGCACTTATCGACTGGGGCGTACATTATATCGACCTCATTCTCTACTGCCTCGGCGACCCGAAGGTACTCACCGCCAGCGGCGAAGCCTTCTGCAAGCTGGGTAAGGATATGAAAAACTACGTTTACGAGAGTATGTGGGCAGAGGATACCTCCGACCCCGAAAACGGCACGTATGACGTCGACGATTCTGTTGTAGGTCTTGTCCGTACGGATTCAGCTGTAGTAAGCTTCAACGGTGCATGGGCACAGAATATCGGCGAAAACGAAACCTTTATCGACTTCATGGGTGATAAGGGCGGTATCCGCCTTAAGTACTGCGGCAACTTCCGCTTCTGGACTACCAAAAACGGTATGCTTACTGAAACAACACCTGCCTACAAGACAAACGATATGCACAGATGTGAGGTTATAGACTTCGTTGAGTGTGTTGCAAAGGGTGAAAGAAACCGCAACGATATCAAGTACGCTGTCGGTACTTCCAAAATCCTTCAGGCTATCTACGATTCTTCCGAGGCACACGCCGAGGTTAAAATCGACAATTGAAGCTAATTTCATAAAAGGGTTGTATTCTTTGGAAAATTAGTATATAATAAAGTGTACATAAGTTTTTGCTTTAATTCGGAGGTGTCATAAATGACAGACAAGACGATTAAATTCGATATTCGTGACGAGCACGAAAACGAAATGCGCCGCACGATTCAGGTTGTGTATGACGCCTTGAAGGAAAAGGGCTACAACCCCATAAGCCAGATAGTCGGCTATATCCTTTCCGAAGACCCTACGTACATCACTACGCACAACAATGCACGCAGTCTGCTTCGCAGGGTTGACCGTGACGAGCTTCTTCAGTCACTTGTCAAAAACTATATCGAGAACAAATAAATTTTTACGGGAGGGACAAAACACAATGGCAGAAAAGAAAAAGGCCAAGTTCCTCAGCTACAAGGGTAAGCCCCTTGTCCGCTGCGGCAATACAATCTACTACGGCAATATGAACGACAGCCACGTTGTTCTTATCCAGATTCTCTCCTCCAAAAAGGTCAACGACCTTGACGTTGCGGACAGAGTCACCGTTCAGCTTCTGAGCACCGACCCCGATGCACGTCCGAAGGACAGAATCATCAAAAAGAGCGAGAAGAAGGGCATATATCAGGCTATGGATATCGGCTCAATCTGGCTTGATCTGGCACTTAAAGGAAACTGAGTTGCTTAATAAAATTTCACCTCATTGCATACATTTGCAGTGAGGTGTTTTTTTATGGTTATAAAAATGAGAAAGATATATGTTTTCGTGGCGGTGGTGTCGCTGTTGCTTGTCAGCGGAATTTTTGCCGTACCCAAGTCTACGCGCGAGGTTTCGGGTGAAGCACACGTTTCCCTGCCCGTTGTTATGTACCACCAGATTACCAAGAATATCAGTCGCGCAGGTCCTTACTGCATTACGCTTAACCAGCTTGAAAGTGACCTTAAATATATAAGAGAAAAGGGCTATGAAACCATTGACGTCGAGCAACTTTTAGCTCACGTAAAATCGGGCGCAGCTCTGCCCGAAAAGCCGATAATGCTTACCTTCGATGACGGCTACGAAACCGTTTACAGTTACCTGTTACCTTTGCTCGAAAAATACGATATGTGTGCGGTTGCCTCTGTTGTCGGCGCTTATGCAGATATGTACACCGAAATCAACGATCATACTTTGAGTTATTCCTATATGACCTGGGATGAAATTGCCGAGCTTGCAGTAGGGGACAGAATCGAAATACAGAATCACAGCTACGACCTGCACAAAACCGATTCCTCCGGGCGCTCGGGCGCACAGAAGGTGAGCGGAGAAAGCGTGCAGGAATATTCCGCCTTCCTCAACGCCGACATAGGCTCAATGCAGACTCTTCTTGAAGAAAAAACGGGCAAAAGACCCACCGCCTTTGCATATCCCTTCGGCAGCTATTCAAAGGAATCCAAGCAGGTGCTCAAGGCTATGGGCTTTGAGGCGGCGTTTATCTGCGAAGAGCGAATGAACTTTATCGATACTGAAGACACCGAATGGCTCTACCGTATAGGACGCTATAACCGCCCCCACGGAAAGTCCTCGGCAGAATTTTTTGAAAAAATGGGTGTTTAATTATAGTATTTTATATATTTATATGGTACTATATTATATAATCGCATAATATGTGCAAAAGGGGACGTAGAAATGAAATACGATTTTTCTTTTATCAGCGTTACCGCAAAGGGTGCTTCGGCAGAGAAGGCGAAGGAGCTTTTTGCAAATGAAATTGAAATGAGGGCAGGCTACAGACCCCTTGAGGGCGGTGAGCCCTGCGTTGAGCTTGTTGAAGATAACAGTATTGAAAACAAGGACAGCTTTTTTATTGAGCAGGACGGCACACATATCACCGTTACTGCGCAGGGTATACGCGGTCTGGTTTACGGTTATTCCTATTTTTTGAGGAAGTGTGTGTTCAGCGGTGGTAAAATTACGCTCATTCAGGATATATCGGGCAGCTACAGTCCCGAAATGAAAATCCGTGGTCATCAGTGCGGCTACAGAAGCTGTCCGAATACATACGATGCATGGGGCAAGGAGGAGTATTTCCGCTTCTACCTCGACATTATGGCTTTCGGCTGCAACACCTGCGAGCATATCCCCACCGAGGGCTTTGACCCTAACAATCCCCTTATGAAATACGATCCGTTTGACGTTGCCGTGTGGGGCAGCGAGCTGGCGGATGAGCTTGATATGGACGTTTCCTGCTGGTATCCCAATGACGTTAAGCAGACCGAGGAGGAAGCAATCGCAAGCCGTAAAGAAGCTTTTGAGAAAATCCCCCGTATAAATGCCATCTTTCCTCCCGGCGGCGATCCCGGCGAAATGGACGGCGACGATTTTATAAAGCGCTGCATTAAAATTTCAAAGGTGCTTAAGGAAGCAAAGCCGTCTGCCGAAATGTGGCCTTCAGCGCAGGCACCGCACGGCAATATAAGCTGGGCAGAGGACTTCCTTGAGGAAATGAACAAATTGCCCGATGAAATTGACGGCGTTATTATGGGCCCAAATCACGCAATGCCTCTTGCGGACCTTCGCCGCAAGGTGCCGTCAAAATATCCGATTAGACTTTATCCCGATATCACGCACAACGTAAGGTGCGAATATCCCGTTCATTTTGACAGGGATGACTGGCACTATGCACTTGCTACAACTCTCAGCCGTGAAAGTGTTAACCCCCGTCCGACGGAATTCCGTACGCTTCACCGTCTTACACGTCCTTACCTTGTCGGCAGCGTCAGCTATTCCGAGGGTGTTAATGATGACGTTAACAAGGCTGTCTGGAGTAATATGGATTTCTTCGGTGAAGTGCCGCTTTACGAAACGCTTTGCGATTATGC
>JAZOMP010000102.1:0-5926 GCA_045654045.1 Acutalibacteraceae bacterium | reverse complement strand
TGATATCCCACTCTCTCCAGGGAGCGATGATGGGCATATCGGGTGCGAAGGCCTTGATAGCAAGCTCGAAACGAACCTGGTCATTACCCTTACCTGTACAGCCATGGCAGATAGCGTCTGCGCCTTCAGCCTTTGCGATTTCAACAATTCTCTTTGCGATAACGGGACGTGCGAAGGATGTACCGAGCAGGTAATCCTTCTCGTAAACAGCACCTGCCTTGAGTGTGGGGAAGATGTACTCGTTTACAAACTCGTCCTGAAGGTTTTCGATGTAGAGCTTGGAAGCACCTGTCTTGATAGCCTTTTCTTCAAGACCGTCAAGCTCTGTGCCCTGACCAACGTCGCCGGATACTGCGATAACTTCGCAGTTGTTGTAGTTTTCCTTGAGCCAGGGGATGATGATGGATGTATCAAGACCGCCTGAGTAGGCAAGAACAACTTTCTTAATTTCTTTCATTTTATTTTTCCTCTTTTCCGAAAATTTATTTTTATTCATTCAATGTGCATTATTATACACTTATTATGCAGAAAATCAACTGTTTTATTGCATAAATATGCATTATTTTTACTGTTTTTTTGGGATATTGTGCATAAATACACAAAAATCGCACAAAAATTACTGTTTACCGGTTGAGCCGAAGCCGCCTGCGCCTCTTTCGGTTTCATCAATTTCGGTTACTTCAACGGTGGGAGCGGTGCAAACCGGCATAACTACAAGCTGGGCAATTCTCTCGCCGGGCTGAATCGTGTAGCTCTCCTCATACTGGTTGATAAGACCTACGCAGATTTCGCCTCTGTAGTCGCTGTCAACAACGCCTACGCAGTTTGCGGGGGCAAGACCGTGCTTGATTGCGAGACCGCTTCTTGCAAAAATCATAGCCGCATAGCCCGGGGCGTCAAGGGCGATTGCAAGACCCGTCGGGATAAGGGCGTGACCGCCCTTATCGAGTGTGATGGGTTCATCTATGCAGGCACAAAGGTCAAGTCCTGCGCTGCCTGCGGTTGCTCTCTGCGGAATTTTTGCATTTTCACGTAATCTTTTGAATTTGATTTCGGTTATCATATCAGAAAATCACCTTTTCTGCCTGCTGTCTGAGTACGAGACCGAGGAATTCGTCAACGCTCATTGCGCCGATATCGCCTTCGCCTCTCTTGCGTACGCCGACTGTGCCTTCTTCGATTTCCTTGTCGCCCATAACGAGGATATAGGGAATCTTTTCGAGCTGTGCTTCACGAAGCTTGTAGCCGAGCTTTTCGCTGCGGCAGTCAGCTGATACACGAAGACCTGCTGCGGCAAACTTCTCAACAAGTGCGTTTGCTGCCTCGTGGTGTCTGTCGGCAATCGGGCAGATTCTTATCTGCTCGGGTGCAAGCCATACGGGGAAAGCACCTGCATACTTTTCAATAAGAAGAGCAAGTGTACGCTCGTAGCAGCCGATTGAGGTACGGTGGATGATGTAGGGGTTCTTCTTTGTGCCGTCTGCATCAACGTATTCCATACCGAACTTTTCTGCAAGCATCTGGTCGATCTGGATTGTGATGAGCGTGTCTTCCTTGCCGTGAACGTTCTTGATCTGAATATCAAGCTTAGGACCGTAGAAGGCAGCCTCACCGATACCGATTTTGTAGTCAAGACCGATATCATCAAGGATATTCTTCATAATGCCCTGAGCCTCTTCCCACTGCTCAGGTGTGCCGATATACTTTTCTGTATCATTGGGATCCCACTGTGAGAAGCGGTAGGAAACGTCTTCATAAAGGCCGAGAGTCTTGAGCATAAATACGCAAAGCTCAAGGCAGCCTCTGAACTCGCCCTCAAGCTGTTCGGGAGTACACATAAGGTGACCCTCGGAAATTGTGAACTGGCGTACACGGATAAGACCGTGCATTTCACCGGAGGACTCGTTTCTGAACAGGGTTGAGGTTTCGGCAAGTCTCATAGGCAGGTCACGGTAGGAGCGTGCTCTGTTGAGATATGCCTGGTACTGGAACGGGCAGGTCATCGGACGAAGTGCAAATACCTCGTCGTCCTTTTCCTCGTCGCCCAGGACAAACATACCGTCTTTATAATGATCCCAGTGACCGGAAATTTTATAAAGATCGCTCTTTGCCATAAGGGGAGTCTTGGTGCGAAGCCAGCCTCTTCTGCTTTCCTCGTCCTCAACAAAACGCTGGAGTGTCTGGATAATCTGTGTACCCTTGGGAAGGAGGATGGGCAGACCCTGACCGATACAGTCAACAGTTGTGAAAATTTCAAGGTCTCTGCCGAGCTTATTGTGGTCACGCTTCTTTGCTTCTTCAATAGCCTCAAGGTGAGCGTCAAGGTCAGCCTGCTTTGTGAAGGCTGTACCGTAGATTCTCTGAAGCATCTTGTTGTTGGAATCGCCTCTCCAGTAAGCACCCGTTGCAGAGGTGAGCTTGAATGCCTTTACGCGGGAAGTGTCGGGAATGTGAGGGCCTGCGCAAAGCTCGTCAAATTCAGCCTGCTTGAAGAAGGAGATGTTCTCGCCCTTGTCAGCGTGCTCCTTAATAAGCTCAACCTTGTAGATTTCGCCCTTTTCCTCCATCTTTGCAATAGCTTCATCGGGGGAAAGCTCGTATCTTTCGAGTGCAATGCCTTCCTTGACGATTTTCTTCATCTCGGCCTCGATTTTTTCGAGAACTTCGGGTGTGAAGGAAACGTCGCAGTCAAAATCGTAATAGAAGCCATTATCTATAGCAGGGCCGATAGCAAGCTTAGCCTGCGGATAAAGCCTTTTGACAGCCTGTGCAAGAATGTGCGAAGCTGTGTGGCGGAAAGCCTTCTTGCCTTCCTCGTCGTCAAAGGTGAGAATCTCAACCTGAGCGTCTGCGTCAAGTGCTGTGCGAAGGTCGCATACCTCGCCGTTTACCCTTGCAACACAGGCAGCCTTGTAAAGACCCATACCGAGACTCTTTGCGATTTCGGCAACAGTAGTGCCGTTTTCGTACTCCTTAACAACGTTGTCTCTGAGTGTTACGTTAATCACTTTTATATCATCCTTTCTTAAAGATTAGTTTTACCTGTTGAAAATAAAAAAACTCCACCCCGTATAAATACAGGGTGAAGTACAATAAACATATACTCCACGGTTCCACCCGTGTTGCGTACCCGAAAGAGTACACCGCTTTAACGACCTTAACGCAGTCATACGGCGCAGCTTATCCGTAAAAACGGCTTCGCAGGCACTCGGCAGCGGTCGGCATTGCGGCAATGTTTATCTGCCTTTCAGCACTAATGGGCAGACTCTCTGAAAACAGCTTTTGCAATACACATTCTGCTTCATCGCTTTATAATATAAATATTAAAAACAATATAGCACTTTTAAAAAGCTATGTCAAGTGAAATAATTAACTTCTGTAAACCTTTACTGCGTGCTTGCGGCAGTCGAATTCGGCGATTTTATATGTTCCGCCGTATTCACCGTCAAGTGTCCAGGGAAGCTCGCAGTCCAGGCACTCTACAACGAAGTGACTGCCCTTGGTGAGGGTGAACATATCCTCGTTGTACTTGTGCTGAATGAGAAGCTCCTTTGCTCTCTCGGTCCACATTTTTGCACCGTGAGGCATTTTGGCAAGGTTGAGCTCAAAAAGACCGTCGTCAAAGTCGATATCCTCACGCTTGTACTTTATGATGTTGCCGATTGAAAGCGAGCTTGAAATTGCACCGAAGGCATATTCACCCTCGTAAACGTCGTTGTCACACTCAATTCTCATTGCAAACGGCTTGAAGCCCTTGAGTTCCTTAAGACCTGCGACAAAGTAAGCAGGGTAGCCAAAAAGATTTTTAGCGGACTGGGAGGTGTTGTAAGAGCACTTTGTGAATACACCGAAGGAAGCGGTGTAGCAGAAGTAACGCTCGTTATTCATCTGACCCATATCGTGGAATTTCGGCTCAACCTCGCAGATGAGGTCGATTGCCTTCTGTGCGTCTGTGGGTACGCCTATGCTTGCGGCAAAATCGTTTGTTGTGCCGCTGGGGATATAACCAATCGGAATTTCAATGCCCGACTGAATAACGCCGTTTACGGTTTCGTTGAAGGTACCGTCACCGCCGCGGCAGACAATAAGGTCGAATTTGTCGGCAAGAAGCTTTGCGTACTCCGTTGCATCGCCACGCTTCTGTGTGGTGTAAACGGTGGTTTCAAAGCCTGCCTTTGTGAACATATCGGCAATATGCCAGAGCTGTTTTTTTAGTGTATATCTGCCTGAGCAGGGGTTGATAATAACAAGAACCTTCTTGCTTTTCTGGTTTTCCATCTCTTCACATCCTGAATTAATTTTGTGTAAGGGGTGTAATCAGTATTATAATTGTTGCTTTAATTGTTAAGAATAGTAAGCTCCTTGGGTGTGCCGGTAAGGTTTTCACAGCCGCTTTCGGTTATGAGAAGCATATCTTCAATTCTGACACCGAACTGGTCGGGTAGATATATTCCGGGCTCTGCGGTAATGATATTACCTGCACGAAGGGTGTAGCTGCTCTTTTCGGAAACACGGGGCTCTTCATGAATATCTATACCTACACCGTGACCTGTTGAGTGGCCGAAAGCGTGACCGTAACCCGATTTGTCAATTATGCTTCTTGCGGCAAAATCTACCGTTGAGGCGGGAATGCCTGCCGCTGCTGTTCTGATTGCCGCTGTCTGTGCTTCAAGCACTATACCGTAAACGTCAGCCATCATATCGCTTACTTCGCCTATTGCAACCGTTCTGGTCATATCGCTGCAATAGCCGTTTACCTTTGCTCCGAAATCCATTGTAACAAAATCGCCGAATTCGATAACCTTGTCATCGGGCACACCGTGGGGAAGGGAGGTCTTTTTGCCGCTGACAACTATTGTGTCAAAGGCTATTCCTTCCGCACCGTTTCGAAGCATATAAAAATCAATTGCCAGTGCAACCTCTTTTTCGGTTATACCGGGCTTAATATATTTGATTACGTGGTTGAAGGCTGATTCTGCAATAGCCTGTGCCGCCTTGATGTTTTCAATTTCTTCAGCCTTCTTTTCGCAACGAAGAAAGCGCAATGCCTTGTCAAGACGGCTGTCGAAAATTGCCTTGAAGCCGTCGGGCTTGAAAATTCTGTTGAACTCACGAAGACCTGCAATTGTAACGTGGTCGGCTTCGAGCGCAACGCTTGAGCAGTTGAACTTTTTCAGGTATTTCGGAATCTGCTCCTTGTAATCCTTCATAAGAACAACGTCACAGCACTCTACGCTTGCCTGTGCCGCCTCAATATAACGGCTGTCTGTCATAAAAACGCTGCCGTTACGGCTGACAATAATGTAGCCCGAATCGGTGTTGAAGCCTGTAAAATATCTTATGTTTGAGGGGCTTGAAATAATACCCGCATCAATATCCTTGGGTAAAATCTTTATAAGGTCGTGAAGTTCCATTTTCATTTCTCCGTTTTTCTGCGTTCAAATTCCTGCAAAAGCTCTTTTTCACCGTCTCTTGCTTTTTTGAAATAGAATTTGAATATTTTTTCGTCACGTGCCCTGTCCGTAAATACGGCAACGGCACCTGCCGTGTTTGCGGCAAGCATATCGGTTTTTAACTGGTCGCCCACCATTGCAAGGCGTTCAATCGGCAAACCGAGCTTTTGTGCCGCTCTGAAAAGACCGTCGGGTCGGGGCTTTTTAGCACTGTATATATAATACCTGATGTTCAGATTTTTTGCAACAGGAATAACACGAAGCGGAATTGCGTTTGAAACGATAGCTGTTTTAATACCTGCGGAATGTATGTAATTTATCCATTCCTTCACACCCGGCAGGGGACGCAGGGTTTCATCGTAAATAAGTGTGTTGTCAATATCGAGCAAAAGCCCGTCAACACCCATAGCTTTCAAATCTTCTGTTGTAATATCGCATACGCTTTTAAAGCGGTACCTGGGCATATAGCGGTC
>JAZOMP010000101.1:0-2500 GCA_045654045.1 Acutalibacteraceae bacterium | reverse complement strand
GATAAGCGGCTGCAAGACAGCGACCTCTTGAATGCCTATCAAGCACTCTCCTGACACACGCAAAATGCCCCCTACCAACTCATATAACATTTTGCTTACTAAAACTAAATTTTATCGGCGATTTGTCTTGTTTGACAAATCACCGTATAACGGTGTTGCCAGACCGAAGCCGCCGGAAACAGTTAAAATTTGTCCGGTTGTATATGCAGATTCATCGCTGGCAAAATATACAGCCGCCGCTGCAATTTCTTCGGGCTTACCCATTCGGCTAAAAGGTATATGACGAAGAAACAACTCTCTGAACTCTCCTGTCAGGTTTTTTTCAACAGCATCGGTAGCAGTCATTCCCGGAAGAACGGCATTGCAGCGAATATTGTTTTTGGCCTCGTGCACAGCAATAAGTTTGGTAAGATAATTGATTGCGGCTTTACTTGTTCCGTAAGATACCTGTGAAATATCAGGCACAAGGCCGCCTACCGAAGAAATATTGATAATACTTCCACCGCCTTGCTTTGCCATATATTTTACAGCTTCCTTGCTCGCGGCAAAAACACTTCTGAGGTTAATATTTACGGTATCAATAAAAACATCTGTATCCGTGTTTGAAAAATCAAGATCCTTGCCGGGATTTGAAGTACCAAAGTTATTTATCAGCACGTCGATACGACCCGCATCCTTGATAACAGCTTCAGTCATAGTAATATAAGTTTCAGGCTTATTTGCATCGTTATAAACATATTTTACTTTACAACCCTGCGAGTTCAGCTTGTCCGCTTCTTCTTTTGCAAGGTCAGGGTTTCTTGCTGCCATATAAACCGTTGCACCCTCTTTTGCGCAAGCCTTTACGCAAGCCAAGCCGATACCTCTGGTGGATGCTGTGATTAAAATAATTTTATCTTTTAATTTCATACCTATGCTCCTTTTTTATCTTTGTAAATTTCGGGAAGAAAAATCACAGTGATTATTCCGACGGCAATACATACAATTTCAACTGTTGCAAGTAACCTTGCCGAATCTATAGCTGCAGTAATCTTGTTTGTCCCAGCGCTTATAAGATTTGCAACGCTGTTAGTATAAAGAGGTACAAACACAGCAACTCCGAACGGTGCGGCAAGGTCACGGAAAAGCCCGTACGTTCCTGTGCCCGCACCCGACTCCTTTGCCGGGACACCTGACAGAACTATCTTCATAAATATCGTACCGTTTCCGCCGAGTCCGAATCCGAGTATACCCAATGAAGCGGCAAGCAAAAGCACAGATGTGTCAGCCGAAAACAAAAGCATAACTGCGCAACCGATTCCCGTAAGAGCAAGTGAACCGACAAGAACTTTTTTAGGCTCATACCGGTCTGCAAGCGGTCCAAGAATAACAGCGCCCAAAGACATTCCGATATACATAACAGAGATTGCATAGCCCGATATAACGGAATTATTCGGCTGAGTATAGTTGACAAAAACTATGATATTGGTCATATTTGCCTGCATAAGTCCCTGAGTGAGAAACAGAGCTATCACGGAAAGAATAAAAGCTTTTCTTTTTATAAAACTCCATCTGAGAATCGGATTCAATGCCTTTTTTTCCGACACGTACAGTCCGACACCCGATATTACACAGGCAATAAGAACCGCAAAAAACAACTTGGATTGCCAGCCGAAATTCTGCCCGAAAGACGGTACACAAAGAAGCAGGCTGAAGAAAAACAATATAAAAATTGCACCCGCAACGTCAAAACTCTCTGCCTTTTTGCTTACAGATACTTTTTTATCCTTAATCAAAGCACAAAGGCCAAGAACAACAGCCGATATTACAGCACAAACCTATATCATTGTGCGCCAGCCGAAATGTTTTATAATAAGTCCACCGATAGTCGGTCCGAAGATTACCGAGATACTGGAAATGAACATATAAAGAGCAAAGCCTTTTGCGATTTTGTCAGGCGGAAATTCTGTGACAATGTAAGATATCACAACAGGCGCAATAGCTGCTGAGCCGATACCGACAATAAAACGTGCAACAAGCATAAAAAGCAATGAAGTTGCTATCGCGGTCATAACACTGCCAAGCGTAAAAACTGCTATACCGATCAATAATGTAATCCGTCGCCCTATCATATCCCCTATTTTTCCCAGAACCGGCGCAAAGGCGGCAGCTGACATTGCCATAGCTAGTGCCGTCCAGGTTGTGTTATTGTAAGGAAGATTCATTTCTTCCACAAAAGCAGGACTGAACAAAGAGGTAAATCCGCCCACTAATCCTACAAGAAAAGCCGCAAGAACATAAGGGATAAAGCCTTTTATATGAGGTTTTTGAAAAAGATTTTCCATATCACATTCACTTCCGATCTGTTCATAGTATATCCGATTTTTTATGTATTTATTTAATCGATTCAAATGGTGAATATTGATTTTTAATATTGACTTTGAACAGTCAGATTGTTGTTCGGAAGAGTTTTGACAACAACACGGTCAAAAGAAAAAAACCACTTCCGAAGAAGTGGTTT
>JAZOMP010000100.1:0-9195 GCA_045654045.1 Acutalibacteraceae bacterium | reverse complement strand
TTTTATATTCTGTTTATACTCTTGAGTGCGATTTTGCCAAGCTCGATTACGTCGATTGCGCCGACGGGGCAGGCTTCGTGGCACTTGCCGCAGCCGATACACTTGTCGTAGTCAACCTTAGCGCAGAAGTTCTCAACCTTTACTGCGTCGTATTCGCAGGCCTTTACGCACTTCATACAGCCGATACAGCCTGCCTTACATTCTTTTCTTGTAAGAGCACCCTTGTCCTTGTTGGCACAGAGCACGGCGGCCTTTGCCTGGTGAAGGGGAAGCAGCTCGATAAGTCCCTTGGGACAGGTCTTGATACAGGCCTTACACGCACGGCAGGCGAGGGGATTAATTCTGGCCACACCGTCGCAGATGTGGATTGCGTCGTAGGGGCAGGCTTCTATACAGTCGCCGAAGCCGATACAGCCGTAGATGCAGTCCTTGGGTCCGCCGTAAAGCTGGGTTGCCATTTTACAGCTCTTAACGCCTACGTAGTTGAGCTTTGTGCCTGCGTTGTGGTTGTTGCCCTGGCAGAGCACTACAGCCGCCTGCGGGGCAATTTCGCCTGCTGTAAGTCCTGCTATAGCAGCAATCTTTTTGGAAACTTCACTTCCGCCGGGGGAGCAAAGAGTTGTGCAGGTTGTTTCACCCTTGGAGAGTGCGGCGGCGTAGCCGTCACAGCCCGAGAAGCCGCATGCACCGCAGTTGGCGCCGGGCAATTCTTCACGGATTTTTTCCGCCTTTTCGTCAACAGGTACTGCCATTACTATTGAAGCAACAGCAAGCATAACTGCGGCGATGATACCGATGGCGGCAACAACTATTACTGCGAGTAAAATAGGATTCATTGTTTTTTTACCGCCTTTCTTAACCGAATATTCCGTCTACAATTCCTGTAAAGCCGAGGAATGAGATGGAGGTAAGGGAAGCCGCAACGAGAGTTATCGGCAGACCCTGCATAAACTTGGGAATATCACAGCTTTCAAGTCTTTCGCGTACGCCTGCGAAGATAACCATTGCAAGCATAAAGCCGAGACCTGCGCCGAGGGAGTTTACCATTGATTCGGCAAAGTTGTAGCCGTTGTCAACGTTGAGGATAACTACACCGAGAACGGCACAGTTTGTTGTGATAAGGGGCAGGTAAATGCCCAGTGCGCTGTAAAGCGAGGGAATATATTTCTTGAGCACGATTTCAACAAGCTGAACGAGTGCGGCAATGACGAGGATGAAAACAATCGTCTGCAGATAAGCCATATCGTTCTTTACAAGAAGCGTGTTGATGGGGTAGGTTACGGCAGTTGCAAGCAGCATAACGAATATAACTGCAAGCGACATACCTGAAGCTGTGCTGAGCTTCTTTGAAACACCGAGGAACGGACATATACCGAGGAACTTGCTCAGCAGGAAGTTTTCCGTAAGGATAGCCGTAATAAGAATTGATAAGAATACCTTTGTCATCTTACTGTTGCCTCCTTTACGTTGTCATCACAGCCGCCCTTGCCGATAAGCGAGCAGCTTGCCGCCATAGGACAGCTTTCGCAGCCGTGAAGCTCTGCCTTGGGCTTGCCCTTGCTTTCGGCGAGCTTGTTGGCAACAGCCATAAGCATACCGAATACGAAGAAGCCGCCGGGGGGCAGGATGAAGATAATCATTGCATAGTCTGCAGGGAAAATCTGTGTGCCGCTGATTGCACCAGTGCCGATAAACTCACGGATAAGTGCCATTGCAAGCAATGCGCCCGTGAAGCCGACGCCCATACCAAGTCCGTCAACCGCGGAAGCAATAACGCCGTTCTTGCCGGCAAATGCTTCGGCTCTTCCGAGGATGATACAGTTAACAACTATAAGCGGCAGGTAAACGCCGAGGCTTTCGTCAATTGCCGGAGCAAATGCCTTTACAAGCATCTGAACAATTGTAACGAAAGAAGCGATAATAACGATATAGGCAGGAATTCTGACCTTGCCGGGAATGATTTTACGAAGTGCGGAAATAACTATATTAGAGCAGATAAGAACAATTGATGCCGCAAGACCCATACCGAGTGCGCCTGAAACCGATGTGGAAACGGCGAGCGTCGGACAGGTGCCGAGAACAAGGCGGAGAACCGGGTTTTCGGCTATGAGGCCTTTGGTAAATTCTTTGCTGAGCGGTTTTTTATCAGCCATTGTTTGCACCTCCCGTAATCTCTAAATAATAATCAAATGCAATGTTTACCGCATTCGTAACGGCATTTGATGTGATTGTAGCACCCGTAAGTGCCTTGATTTCGTTTTCGCCGGGCTCGTTTTTGTTTACGCCTATTCCGTAGGTTTTGCCGATAAACTGCTCAAGGAAGCCCGGATTTGTTGCGTTCATACCAAGACCGGGTGTTTCGCTGAGCGAAAGAATCTGAACGCCTGCAACTGTGCCGTCTGCGTTTACGCCGACCATAATCTTAACGTCGCCGCCGTAGCCCTTTGCAGCGGTTGTGAAAACGTAGCCGATAGTTGCGCCGCCTGCGTCCTTACCTATGCAGTAAGCAACTCCGTTGAGGTCTTCGTCAACGAATTCGGCAGCATTCTTAAGAACTTCTTTTCTTGTGTTGAGCTCTGTTTCAACCGCAAGGTCGGCAATAATCGGGGCGGTCAAGGAGTTGGTGTAAGCAAGCAGAGCAGAGGTTATAATACAGATTAATGCAAGCACTATAGTGGGCTTTAAGATGTCGCCTATACTGAACTTTTTCATGCCTTAGCCGCCTCCTTTTCTGCTTTCTTGGCGGCTTTTTCAGCCTTTTTGTCAACCTTAGGTGTACCGAAGGGCTTGGCTGTTGTGAGCCTTTCAATATGAGGAACAAGGAGATTCATAAGGATGATTGAGAAGGAAACACCTTCGGGAAGACTGCCGAAAAGACGGATAACGGTTGTGATTACACCGCAGCCGATACCGAAGATAATCTTGCCCTTGAAGCTGACGGGGCAGGTGGTGTAGTCGGTAGCCATAAAGATAGCACCGAGGAGAAGACCGCCGCCGAGAAGCTGGTATGCGACGAATTCAAAATCGCCTCTGCCTGCAATAAGCATGAATACGGCAACCGTGCCGATATATGCAAGTGGAATTGCGGGGGAGATAACCTTGCGTACTACAAGGTAAATGCCGCCAATGATAATGGCAAGTGAACAAACCTCGCCGAAGCAGCCGCCGTGAAGACCGAGGAACATATCAAGAAGAGAGGGGAGCTCTTTTGCTTCACCGACAAAGGAGGTCATAACCTCAGTATCGCTCGGTACGGAAATATTTGCAAGGGGAGTAGCAGTAGTTGTTATAAATCTTGAGTCCGTTGCCCAGTTTGCCATAGCAGAGGGGAAGGACATAAGAAGAATGATACGGGCGGCAAGAGCAGGGTTTACAAAGTTCTGTCCGATACCGCCGAACATCTGCTTTACAACGACTATTGCTATAATGCTGCCAAGTGCCGCAATCCACAGCGGAATTGATACGGGCAGGTTGAATGCAAGTAAAAGACCTGTTACAACAGCGCTTAAATCGCTGATGGTCTGGTGGCGCTTCATAACCTTACGGCTCAGGTATTCGGCAAGCACTGCGCTGCCTACACAGACGAGTGTTACCATAAGCACTCTGTAGCTGAAGATTACAACTGCCGCAATAAGCGACGGAATAAGTGCGATAATAACGTCAAGCATAATGCCCGAAACCGTGTGCGGTGAGCGCACGTGGGGCGAAGCGCTGACGGTAAGCTTTTTGTTTACGCTCATTTCTTTGCACCTGCCTCTCTGATAACTGATTTTGCAAGTCGCATATGCTGTACAAGAGGAAGACCTGCGGGACAGACGTAAGAACAGCTGCCGCATTCCATACATACCATAGTGCCTGCTTCGTTGAGCTTTGCAACGTCCTTTGCCTTTGAGTAACGGACAATAAGGGTAGGCATAAGGCTCATAGGGCAAACCTGTGCACAGCGTCCGCAGCGTATGCAGTCGCGCTCGGGCTTGACCTTGAAGGTGCCCTCTGCAAAGGCAAGAATGGCGTTGTTCTGCTTGAGCAACGGGATATCCGTACCTACAACCGCCGCGCCCATCATCGGACCGCCGGAAATAATTTTGAACGGCTCTGCTTTGAATCCGCCGCAGAAGTCAATAATATCACTCAGGCTCGTGCCTATCGGAACTCTAACGTTCTTGGGTGTGTGTATTGCCGAACCGTCAACCGTAACGGAGCGGCTGATGAGTGGTTTGCCTGTTTCAATGTAACGCTGGATAAAGGCAACGCTGGCAACGTTCATAAGCACACAGCCAACGTCGGACGGAAGCTTTCCGGGCGGTACCTTTCTGCCTGTTACAGACTGAATCATAACCTTTTCAGCACCCTGCGGATACTTGGAAACAAGTGCCATAATGCTGATATCCTTGTCGCCGCCTGCAAGCTCTGCTATCTGCTTGTTGAGCAGCTCGATAGCCTGGGGCTTGTTGTCTTCAACGGCGATAACAGCTCTTTTGAAGCCGAGGTATTTTTTGAGTGTTGCAACACCCTTGATAACGTTTGCGCTGTTTTCCATACACTCACGGTAGTCAACGGTGATGTACGGCTCACATTCAGCGGCGTTGATAATAAGGGTGTCAATATTTTCGTTGGGCATAAGGCCGAGCTTTACGTGTGCGGGGAAGCCTGCACCGCCAAGACCTACAAGACCCGAAGCGCGCACAGCTTTTATAAGGTCTGCGGCGTTTTCAACCTTGGGTGGCTCAATGCCTTCATACATTGTCATTTCGCCGTCAGACTCAATTGTGACCGCCTTTGACATAGAGCCGTTAGCCAGTTTTACGTCGCCTATAGCGGTAACCTTGCCCGAAACGGAAGCGTAAATAGGTGCGCTGACGAATTTGTCGGTGTCGCCTATAAGCTGACCGACCTTCACCTCGTCGCCGACCTTGACTACGGGCTCACACGGTGCGCCGATATGCTGCTGCATTGGAAGAACAACTTTTTCAGGCGCAGGCATACGGACAATTTTGCAGTTTTCGGTGTTTTTGCTGTGGGAAACACTCACACCGCCTCTGCCTTTAACGACGGCTTTAAGCACGCCGCTTGCGGAGTAACCTTTCATTCTTTCATCTCCTATATATTATCGTTTGAAACGAAAAATTTACTTTGTTTTATGAGTATCGGGTAAACTGCTCTGAAAACGCAGCCCGTTACTATTCCTGTAAATACGCCGAACACCGCAAGCACGGGGGCGTAGCCGATTATCGTCACCGTGTCGGTAAGCACCGAGGCGGCAATAAGCTGACCGAGGTTGTGACCGAGAGCACAGCATATACCCGTGCCGACAAGACCGAGCGGATTATTTTTGAGCTTCTTTAACAGCAGCCACATAACGAGCATACTTACCGTGCCGCCGCAAAGACTCATCCAGAAGGCGGTAAAGCCTCTTGTAATTCCCGCAAAGCCAGCCTTCAGCAGCACAATAAAAAATGCGTCGGGCAAGCCGGAGGCGGAAACCGTGAACATTGTAACTATATTGGAAAGTCCGGGCTTAGCACCGGGGGGAAGAAACGGAAACGCAGGCAGAAGCGATTCAAGCCACGCAAGTGCCAGCCCCTGTGCGCCGAGTATGCCGACAAGGGCAATCCGTTTTACGTTTATGTGTTTTTTCAAAATATCACCTTAATAAACCAGAACGTCTATATCCTTGCTTTCGCCGTTTTCAATCACGACTACAACCTTTGCCGGCAGGCAGGCTGCCGTGTCGCCGCGCTTTGTGAGCTTGCCGGTATTAACACATACCTTGTCTGCACAGTCCGCTTCACAGAACGAAACAGCACCGTTTTCAATAAGAAGTGTCGCTTCAGGCGAGCAGGGGAGAGTCAATTCGTACGGCGTATCAACCTTTTCAAGCTCTGCTTTTCGATAAATTTCGCCGTCGATATAAATAACCGCCGTTGCACTTTTTGTGCTGTGCCTGGTGTAAACCGAAAAGCCTATACCGCCAAGCAGAAGTACGGCTATTAATATTAAATCAATGGGTTTGAGTAATTTGTTCATTTAACTTCACCCAATGTATAATCATTGTTTGTAACGGTGATAGTTTCGTCTTCGAGTTCACCGTAGGTTGTTATAATTTGCTTATCCTCTGTTATGAAAACAGCCTGGGCATTATATCTTTCGAGAAGCGGAAGGCTCTTTTCAATTCCGAGCACAAAGCAGGCGGTAGAAAGTGCATCGCTTATTGTGCCGGACTGTGTAACAACCGTAACGCTCATTAAACCGCTGTCGGCAGGGTAGCCCGTTGACGGGTCAAAAATATGGTGGTATCGCTTGCCGTTTTCGTCCTCAAAAAATCTTTCGTAATTACCCGAGGTGGAAACGCAGGCTTCGCCGATTTCGAGCACGGCACAGTATTCGTTTGCTTCACCCAACGGGTCTCGTATGCCGACCTTGAATAACGCTTTCGGTACTGTGCTGTGAAGCAATACGCTTCCTCCTACGGCAACAACACTTTCCTTGCAGTTCTTAAAGGAAACAGTACTGTCGGCATGATCGCAGGCTTCTCCTTTACCTACCGCACCCAAATCAAGCTTTACGCCTTCGGGCAGGTAAACTGTGTTACCGTCTATCTGCCAGTCATAACAGTTTTCAATTGCGGCTTTGATTTCAGCTTCGTCGGGAACTCTTGCGTTTTCTGTGCCTATGCCCCAAAGGTCTGTCAGCTGTGCAACACCTAAACAGAATGCACCGCCGCTGTTCTTTTCAATCTGCTTCATTACTGTCAGCAAAGAGGCAAGCTCGTTTGAAACCTCTGTTTTGCCGTTGTTGATGGCGTAAACTTCCGAATTCTCATTCGTCCTTGAAAGCAGCTTTTCGTCAAGCCGGAGAATTTTCTCTTTTACCTCTGTCAGGGCGGATTTGGCTTTCAGACCCGTAATCTCTGCACTTACCGTAGTGTTCATTGCAAGAAAGGTGTCCGAAACGGTTTTGTTGAAAGCGGAATCGCAAACAATAACCGCCGCCAGTATAACCACGGCAACGGCAGCAAGAACGATACCTTTTTTCTTCATTCGGATAATGCACCTCGCAGTATAATTGAACACAAATACGCTTATAACTATTTCGTTATGCTATTATATATTATCTTTATATATAAATCAAGTGGAAGTTAGTTCATCTTTTTGAAATTATTGAATAAATTTAGAAAAAACTTAAGATTTTTTTAATTGTCGGCATATACAATTTGCTATAGTATTTATTCGGGAGTAATTGTATGAAAAAAAGAAAAACAACATTCCGCATAGTGTTTATGACGGTTATATTGCTGATTGTCTTCTGGGCAGTGAATAATTTTTGCATAAAGGTTGAATCTGAAATGCTTTTAAGCGAAAAAATAACCTCGCCGTTAAGAATTGTACTCGTGTCGGATTTGCATTCATCCTCCTTCGGTAAGGATAACAGAATACTGAAAAATTTAATAAAGCAGCAAACACCCGATCTGATTTTTGTCCTCGGTGATATGTATTCACGCTTTGAAGCCGAAAGACCCGACAAAGCGGTTGCCTTCACAACCGCACTCACACAGCTTGCACCCGTGTATTTTGTTAGCGGCGACCATGATTATCAACAGAATTATTTCAAAGCACTTGAAGAGGGCGGTGTAAATGTGTTAAACTTTGAAAAAAGCGATATCACCGTCAAAGGCAACGAAATCAGCATATACGGAATAAGAAGCGAGTGGTTTTCGCCTACTTTCAGCCTGAACAACGCTTTTGAGCCTGCCGAAGAAAACAGACTGAACATTTTGCTTGCCCATTGTCCGTATATGGAGAAGTTTTCGTCATTCGAAAACCTCGATTTCGTGTTTTCGGGCGATACCCACGGTGGTATGGTACGCCTGCCGTTTTTAGGTCCTGTTTATTATAACGGAAGCATCTTTCCGAAGCTTACCTACACAGGCGAAGTGTATGATAAGGGACTGTATAACGTTGATGGCACAAGGCTTTTTGTCACCTCAGGTGTGGGCAATTATCCGTTGCCCGTAAGATTCAATAACCGACCCGAGATAGTTATGATTGACTTATTACCGCAAAGATAAAGGAGAAATAATTATGGCTTACGATTTTTATATGCCTGCCCGTGTTGTTGGCGGCGAAAACGTTGTTGTCAAGCAGTCTGCACTGCTTAAAAAATTCGGCTCATCCTGCCTTATTGTTACGGGCGGTACGGGCGCAAAAAAGAGCGGTGCGCTCGACGACGTTGTAACAGCTCTCAATGAGCAGAGTATAACTTATGAAATATACGATAAAATAGGCGAAA
Source organism: Acutalibacteraceae bacterium (assembly GCA_045654045.1). GTDB lineage: Bacteria > Bacillota > Clostridia > Oscillospirales > Acutalibacteraceae > UBA8612. The sequence goes on along the minus strand of JAZOMP010000100.1, from coordinate 906 downwards.
ATCCGCTTGTTACCGCTTGTCACGAGGCGGGTGTTCTTGCAAGGGAATGCAAGGCAGAATTCCTTATCGGTATTGGCGGAGGCTCTGCACTTGACGCCGTAAAAGCGGTTGCTGTTTTTGCGGCAAACCCTAAAGTTGAGCCCGAAGAAGTTTATGCAATGAATTTTGAAAACGAGCCTCTTCCCACAGTCGGTATTGGCACAACCTCGGGTACGGGCAGCGAGATTTCCGCCGTCAGCGTGCTCACCGACACAAAGGGCGTAAAGCGCAGCATCAAGGGCGATTTCGGCTATTTCAACCTTGTTCTTGCCGACTGGCGCTATAACCGCTCCTGCCCGATGAGCGTTACCGTTTCAACTGCGCTCGATGCCTTTATGCACGCCGCAGAAGGCTGGCTTGGCCCGAAGTGCAACGAGCCTGCAACCGCCTTTGCTCTGGAGTGCTTGCCCAAGATTTATAAGTGGCTTAAATATTTTTATGAAACAAATTCTCTTCCCGATGACAAGGGCAGGGAGGAGCTTTACCACGCTTCTTTGAGCGCAGGTTTTACCCTCAACTACTGCGGTACGCTGTTTCCGCATCCCGTCGGCTATATTCTCACCGAGCATTACGGCATTCCCCACGGCAGAGCCTGTGCGGCGTTCTTTGACGTGCTTATGGAAAGGGCAGAGCAGTTTGCACCCGAAAGAGCACAGTCGCTCGTTGCGTTGCTGGGTGACGATAAAAACAGCATAATTAACGTAATCAGAACACTTGCCGACTGCGGCGGTATTGAAATAAGCGAAGAAAAAGCAAACGAGCACATAAAGCGCTGGAAAGCGATTCCGAAAAACTTTGAGTGTACCCCCGGCGGATATATGCCCGAATTGGCGGCAAAAGCCCTTGCCAATTTAAGTAAATAAGGGC
>JAZOMP010000099.1:0-5056 GCA_045654045.1 Acutalibacteraceae bacterium | reverse complement strand
GTAACAACCTTTGCCATATGGTGGTTGTCGCTTGCCGCATTACCGGCAGGCTCAACAACGCTGTCAATCGTTGTAAGACGGCAGTTTTCGGGGTTATTGTTGTATTTCTTTACGTTTGACCACAGCGGTGTTGTGATAAGCGTATAGTTTACGGCAGGGTCATATCTGCTCGAAATCATCCAGATTGCAATGTCCGAGCAAGCCTGGATTTCCGAAGCGGCTACAGTACCCGTTGCAGCAATCGGAAAAGCACCGGCAAAGTACTCGGGATAGGTAGAAATCATATCCCAGACCATTTCAGCGCCGGCCGAGCTGCCACTGATATAAATGCGTGTGGTGTCAATACTCTCGCCGTGCTTTGCAATAAAATCGTCAATAACCGCACGAAGGGGCTCAATCATTGATGAGCTCCAGTAAACAAGTGTATCCTCCGGTGAACGGGGCAGAAGCACAAAGGCGCCGCCGCTTGTGAAACGGCTCTGAAGCTCAGCCGAAGCCCAGTAAGGCATGTCGCTGTCATCAAGCTGTGAGCCGACATAATCGCCGTGGCCTATGCCGTGCAGAAAAAGAACGAGAGGGTATTTTGTATCGTCCTGCTCGCCTACAGGAGAATAGTAGGCATAATCAAGTGCAAAACCCTTTGCCTCGGGAGCGTAGTCAATTTCGAATTCATCACGCAGAGCCTCAATGCCTGCGGAAGTAGGCAGAGCCACTTTACGCTGACTGACGACTTCTTCCGTACCCTCTCCGCCCTCGGGAGGCATAACCTCGCCGATTTCCGCTGCAGATACGCAAATACCAAGAAGCATACAGAGTGCCATAAAAATACAGATCGATTTTTTAAGCAATAAAAACACAACCTTCAAAAAAGTTTTCATTTTATTTTACTGCACTAAAGTAAAATTATTGTAACAAAATAGTGAAAAAGAATTATTCTTCAATTGCCGCCTTACCTGCAAAAGCCTGACGGATTTTTTCGTAGTTTTCGGGAGTGAATTTCGGGCTGCGATCGTAGTAATATACGCCATTCTGCTCCTGCTCGATATTGGTAAGCTGGGTGTAGCAGTATGCACAGCAATCCTTGCAGTCGAGAATCGCCTTTGTCTGACCGCAGATACGCTCTACGGCCTCGTCCTCACTTGTCGGGTTTGTGCCGTAACCCCAGCCGTTTTCTTCGCCGGGTGCCCACCATACTCCGCCGTATTCGCTGACAAAATAGGGCTGTCCGCCGTAGGACTGTCTGTGCGGATGCGGCTCGTGAACAACGCCTGCCGCAAGGTTGGTTTTCTCCATCATAGCTCTGAGCTTTGCGGGGTCGGGCTCGTACTCGTGGATATCGTAAACATCGGTCATTACGTGGTAATTGCCGCTTGTGTCGATACAGGGACGGGTGTTATCTGCTGCCTTTGTAACAAGGTAAATACCTGCAAGAACAGAGTTATCCTGCTGTCTGCCGTCACGATCCCAGGTTTCATTAAACGGACACCAGCCGACAATTGCAGGGTGGCTGAAATCACGGTCAATTTCCTCGAGCCACTCGGGAATAAAGCGTGCAAGAGCACCTACATCGGTATGGTCAAGACCCCAGTTGCCTGCCTCACCCCAGACTATGTAACCCATCTTATCTGCGTGATAAAGGAAGCGCTGTTCAAACACTTTCTGGTGAAGTCTTGCACCATTGAAGCCACAGGCAAGAGAAAGCTCGATATCCTTTACAAGTGCCTCATCTGTAGGTGCGGTATAGATACCGTCGGGGTAGAAGCCCTGGTCAAGCACAAGACGCTGGAATACCTTTTTGCCGTTGATACACATACAGTTATCCTTAAGAGATACCGTACGCAGACCGAAATAGCCCTTGGCTGTATCGATAATCTCACCGTTCTTTACAAGCTCATATGTAAGGTCGTAAAGTCTGCCGTTGCCGACTTCCCAGAGATGTGCTTCATTAAGCGCCATAGAAACGTTTACCGTGTTGCAGGTAACGTCAGCAACCGCTGTGCCGACCTCAACGCCGTCATAATATGCAGTAAGCTGAATTTCGGTGTTATTGATATCGCCCGCAACGGTAATATCGCAGTTGATGATGCCCGAAAGGTCAGCAGTTTTAATCCTGGAATTTGAAATATAGGTATTTGCAACCTGCTCAATCCATACAGTCTGCCAGATACCCGTTGTTCTTGTGTAGTCACAGCCGTGGGAGTAAAATTCCTCACTCTGCTTACCGCGGGGCTGTACACCCTTAATCATAAGGTCAACAGCGTTGACAACAATTATGTTTTCGCCATCCTTTACAGCCTTTGTGATATCGATTACAAAGCCTGTGTAGCCGCCGACGTGCTTGGGAAATTCCACGCCGTTTACCCATACGGTCGTTTCAAAATCGCAGGCCTCGAAGTGCAGAAGCGTTCTGCCCTCGCCCTTTACAAGGTCAACGGTACGTCTGTACCATACAGAGTGCATAAAGTCCTTGTAATTGATACCTGAAAGCTCGCTTTCAGGGCAGAAGGGTACAACTATCTTCTTGGTGTATTCAGCGCCCTCGGCAAACATTTTGCGCGCCCTGCCGCTGTTACCGAAGTCAAATTCAAACTCCCACTCACCGTTAAGGTTTATGTAACTTTCACGCACAAACTGCGGACGGGGATATTCACTGCGGGGAATAAAATTGCTCATATAAATTCTCCTGTATTTTAAATTATTCTATATTGATTTTTGCAGAAAGAAGCCTCTGCTTTTCATCCCAGAGAGCCTGAGAAAGGTCAACGTAGTAGCGGTGCGGATTTTCAAAGCGGGTTACCTCATCCCAAAGGGTTTCAACCTGCGCCTTGCAATAATCCTTGGTTTCCTTGAGGTCGGGACAGGTGTATACGCACTTGCCCTTTTCAAAAAGCTGTACCTGAAGCGGCTTTGCCGTAAAATCGGTCACGCTCTTGCGCTTCCAGGTGTGTACGGGGTCGAAGATTTCGTAAGGTTTGGTGTCATCAATCGTCTCGTCTTTAAGAGTTATAACGTCGGCAATAGCCTTGCCCGTTTCGTTGTCATAAAGTCTCCACGGTCGCTTGAAGCAGGGTGTCGTAATCTTACCTACGTTTTCGCTTATCTTGATTTTCGGCACAAGCTCACCGTCGTGTGCAACGGCAACAAGCTTATAAACTCCGCCGAAAACAGGAGCGGAAGAAGCGGTAATAAGCCTTTCACCTACACCGAAGGAGTCAACCTTCGCACCCTGAATAAGCATATCGCGGATAATGTATTCGTCAAGCGAATTAGAAGCAACGATTTTGCAGTCCTCAAAGCCTGCTTCATCGAGCATTTTACGCATTTTCTTTGAAAGGTAGGTAATATCACCGCTGTCAATACGAACGCCCTTGGGTCGGAAGCCCCTTGGCAGAACCTCTCTCTTAAACGCCTCGATAGCGTTTGGGATACCGCTCTTGAGAACGTTGTATGTATCTACAAGAAGCGTACAGTTATCGGGATATTCCCTGGCATAGGCGCAGAAAGCGTCAAGCTCGGTATCGAACATCTGAACCCAACTGTGTGCCATTGTACCGAGTGCAGGAATATCGAAATCACGCTCACTCATAGTACAGGCAGTACCGACACAGCCGCCTATATAGGCAGCCCTTGCTCCGTATATAGCGCCGTCAAAGCCCTGCGCACGGCGCGAGCCGAACTCCATAACCGTTCTGCCCTGCGCAGCACGGACTATACGGTTAGCCTTGGTAGCGATAAGGCTCTGGTGGTTGATACAGAGCAGCACCATAGTTTCGATAAGCTGCGCCTGAATAACAGGACCCTTTACCGTAACAATAGGTTCACCCGGGAAAATCGGTGTACCCTCGGGAACAGCCCACACGTCGCAAGAAAACTTAAAACTCTTAAGATAATCGAGGAACTTTTCATCAAAGCCTTTTTTACGAAGCAGAGCAATATCGTTATCGTTGAAAGTAAGCGATTCAAGATATTCAATCAGCTGCTGAACACCTGCCATAATCGCAAAACCGCCGCCATCGGGCACCGAGCGATAGAACATATCAAAAACAGCCTCGCTGTCTGCCATACCGTTATTGAAGTACCCCTTCGCCATTGTAAGCTCGTAAAAGTCCATAAGTGCCGTAAGGTTACGACCTCTTTCGCCGTCGCGCTTAAACGTCATAATTTCACCCCATCAAGCAAAAAATATATGTATACATAATATATTATAGCACAAAGATTCAGGATTACAACAGCAAATGTTTCATTTTTAAAATATACAAATTGTATATTTTATTATCTTTTAATATTTCTTTTTAAACAATTGTATAAAATTCAGCTTATCTCTATTATTGACCTATTAGTTTCGTAGTGATATAATATGGGCAGTTAAAAACTTTTCTTCTTTTGTTTTTATACTTGTTGTTTACTACTTGATTCAGAGGAGATTATTAATATGAGAACAAGAAAACAATCACTCGGCGACAGAAACATCGTCGGCGCAAGAATCGAACAGCACCGCAAGGCTATCGGTCTCAAGCAGAAGGATTTACTTACCCAGTTGCAGATTAATGGTATCGACCTTAACGCTTCAGGTCTCTCCAAGCTTGAAGGTCAGCTCAGATATGTTACAGATTTTGAGCTCGTTGCAATTGCAAAGGTGCTCGGTGTCAGCGTTGACTGGCTTCTCGGCATCGAGAACGACAAATAAACATAGTAAAACAGCAAAGGCATATACATACTTCCTATGGTATGTATATGCCTTATTTTTTTATTATTATTTTAATTCCTGAATACCCACAGCTTGACCACAGCAAGTGTTTCGCGCAAGGTACTTGGCACAAGTGTATACCACATTGTGTTGCTATGCGTGTGTGCGACCGCATCAAAGCCCGCTATTCTTGCAAGTGAGCTTGCACGGTATATATGATACTCATTGGTTACAAAAGCTGTCTCGTACTCGCCTTCAAAAATCTTATCAAGTATCACCTTTGAATTGACAAATTTTTCGAACGTGCTTGTCGCGTGCTCTTCCTTGATTATTTTTTCTTGCGGCACACCTTGCGAGAGCAAATATCTT
>JAZOMP010000098.1:0-5863 GCA_045654045.1 Acutalibacteraceae bacterium | reverse complement strand
ACACGGGATATACCCGAAGTTACCTAAATTAATAGTAAGAAATCAGTCAACAGCAGGTTCAACCTGGTCAAGCTCAAGCTCGACAACGGTTTCTCTGCCGAAGAAAGCGGAAACGGTAACCTTGACCATATTGTTTTCAAGGTCGATTTCCTGAACCGTACCGCTGAAGCCGTCCATAATGCCGTCCATGATGTTGACTGTATCGCCAACCTCATAGCTGACCTCTATGCTGCGCTTCTCAACGCCAAACCTGAGAACTTCCTCTTCTGTAAGCGGAACAGGCTTGCTCTCCGGACCGACAAAGCCTGTACAGCCGCGTGTGTTGCGGATTACGTACCACGTGTCATCGGTCATCTTGGGCTGGCCGTCATCATCGAAGAATACTGCAAGCTTGACAAGAACGTAACCGGGGAAGATTTTACGCTCTACCTCACGGGTTGTCTTGTCCTCACGGATTTCGGTAACGATTTCCGTAGGGATTTTAACATCGAGGATGTAATCCTGCATGCTGCGGTTTTCAACGATTTTCTGAATACTGTCTGCTACCTTGTTTTCGTAGCCTGAATAGGTATGGATAACATACCATCTTGCGTCATCAGCCATTGTTATCCTCCGAGAAACAGATTTTTTTAGCCTTTAAGTGAAGCTGAATTATTCAGCGTCGCTTGCGGCTTCAGTAGCAGCCTGTGTTGCTGCTTCTGTTTCCTGTGCTGCTGTGGTTGTTTCTACTGCGGCTGCAGTTGTTGTTTCAGCAGCTGCCCCAGTGGTGGTTTCCTCTTCACCAACGCTGATACCAAGAACAGCATTGATACCTTCGGAAAGACCCCAGTCAACAAGCCAGATGCCTGCGCCGATAATAAGAACTACGGCAAGAACAATACCGGTGTTCTTAAGAACGGTCTTGGCGTTGGGCCATACGATCTTTTTGGTCTCACCCTTGAGGTCTTTGAAGAACTTGGCAATAGCCTTGGCCGCACGAACAAAAAAGTTCGGACGGTCGCCGTTTTTGCCAGCCTTTTTCTTTGAGGCTTTTTCGGCATCGGCAACCTTCTTAGCTGCCTCGGAGTTTTGATCCTTTGCCATTTGTCTACCTCCCGATTATTTTGTTTCCTTGTGGAGTGTGTGTTTCTTGCAGAATCTGCAGTACTTGTTCATCTCCAGCTTTTCAGGCGTGTTCTTCTTGTTTTTCATTGTGTTGTAGTTGCGCTGTTTGCACTCAGTGCAGGAGAGAGTAACCTTTACTCTTGCATCTCCGGCCATAATTCGGCACCTCCATTTTTAAATTGCCTCCCTCAAAAAAGGGCACAAAAAAATAACCCTCTTACAGAGGTACAGTTAATATACCACAAGTAAGAGGATCAGGTCAAGCATTTTTTTAATTTTAGGAGATTTGCACAATACGCCTTGTGCTTAATCGGCCGGGCGTGTACACCGTGTTTAAATAATAATGTCGTCGCCCTCTTCACCGCCGAGCTTGTCGAGAGAATTGATGCTGCCGCATACGTAGAGGAGTATACGTAAAGCGTCAACGGAATTAACCTTGCCGTCGTAAGTCACGTCGGCAGCCTTGATCTGTGCGGAAGAAAGAGTTGTTGTACCCGAAGTTGCACGAAGGACAAGCAGTGCATCCTCCGCAGTTACGAGACCGTCAAAATCGACGTCACCCGACTTCTGTGAAGCACCGACAGAAACCGAGCAGAAACCTGCAACGAGTGCAATTACAAGTACAATCGAAAGAATTGCTTTTTTCATATATATACCTACTTTTCGTCAACTTTTTATCTTGATTATTTTACCACACTTATTCGGCACAGGCAAGTGTTTTTTACAACAAGGTTTAAGCATACCTTTTGTGTAAATTGCAACGAACTGCACAAATATAATGATAAAAATATTATAAATATACATATAAACACTTGACATACTAACATAAAAGTTATAATATACAATATGTAGTGCATAAAAAGGGGTATTAGTGCTTCGATGCCGCCTTTTTCGCCTGCCGTCCTTGCGGAACACAAGCCGATTTTTCATTCCGTACGGACGACGATAAATTTCTCATTGAACTGTTTTTACACAAAAAAATTACAACCAAGGAGGTGCCAACAGTTTGAATCCGATACTTGCAATCGCACTTATAGTTATCGCCTTCGCAGCAGGAAGCGTAATTTTCTTCTTCGTCGGTGGTTTACATAGGCGTAAGGTTGCCGAAGCCCAGATAGGCTCGGCAGAACAGGAAGCGGCCCGCATAGTCAACGACGCACTTGCACAGGCCGAGTCCAAAAAGAAAGAAGCAATTCTTGAAGCAAGAGACACAATTCACAAAGAGCGTACAGCGGCTGAAAACGAGCTGCGCGAAAGACGCTCCGAGGTTCAGAAGCAGGAGCGCCGCAATATGCAGCGTGAAGAACTGCTCGACAAAAAGGCTGACAACCTCGACAAGAAGGACGAAGTTCTCAACGGCAAAATCAAGGCGGCTGACGCAAAACTCGAAGAAATCGAAGCCATCAAGCGCAGTCAGTTTGAAATGCTTGAAAGAATTTCAAACTTCACCAAGGACCAGGCAAGAGAATACCTTCTCAAGTCCCTTGAGGAAGACCTCACCAGAGAAAAGGCACACAAGGTGCTCGAATTCGAGCAGAAGCTTCGTGACGAGTCCGACAATATGGCACGCGAAATCGTTTCCACTGCAATTCAGCGCTGCGCAGCAGAGCAGGTTGCCGAGGCTACAGTTTCCGTTGTTGCCCTGCCCAACGATGAAATGAAGGGCAGAATTATCGGCCGTGAGGGTCGTAACATCCGTACCCTCGAAACAATCACGGGCGTTGACCTTATTATCGACGACACACCCGAAGCAATCACCCTTTCAAGCTTCGATCCCGTTCGCAGAGAGGTCGCAAGACTCACTCTCGAAAAGCTCATTTCCGACGGCAGAATTCACCCTGCCCGCATTGAGGAAATGCACGAAAAGGCACGCAAAGAGGTTGAACACACAATCAAACAGGCAGGTGAAAGAGCCGTTCTTGACGCAGGCGTCAACGGTATTCACCCCGAGCTTGTCAAAATCCTCGGCCGCCTGAAGTACCGCACCAGCTACGGTCAGAACGTTCTCAACCACTCTCTTGAGGTTTCCTACCTTGCAGGTCTTATGGCTGCCGAAATCGGCGCAGACGTCAAGCTTGCAAAGCGTGCAGGTCTTCTTCACGATATCGGTAAGGCTCTCGACCACGAGCTTGACGGCTCTCACATCGAGCTCGGTGTTGAATACGCACGTAAGTACAAGGAAAACGAAAAGGTTGTTCATGCTATCCACGCTCACCACGGCGATATCGAAGCAAAGACAATCGTTGCCTGCCTTGTTCAGGCGGCAGACGCAATCTCCGCAGCACGTCCCGGTGCAAGAAGAGAGAACGTACAGAACTACATCAAGCGTCTTGAAAAGCTTGAGGAAATCTCCAACTCCTTCAACGGTGTTGAGCGTTCCTTCGCCATTCAGGCCGGCCGCGAGGTCCGTATTATGGTCAAGCCTGACATCATCACAGACGACAAGATGGTACTGCTCGCAAGAGATATTGTTACCAAGATTGAGGAAGAGCTCGAATATCCGGGTCAGATCAAGGTCAACATTATCCGTGAAAACAGAGCAACGGATTACGCAAAATAAAATTCACGAAAGCTCACTTTTTGTGGGCTTTCTTTTTTTATGTACGTTCCTCGCTTTCAACAAAAGCACGGTGTTTTGCGGCTCGTAAAAACACCGTGTTGTCTTTTTTGAGGAAAGGTTTTGTCTGTTTTAAGCTGCGTCCTCTAATCTCTCGTAAAGCCCCGTTGCCGTATCGAGCATTGTATCGGCAAAAATTGCGTAGCCCTGCTGCGGGTCATTGACAAAAACGTGTGTCACCGCACCGACCAGCATTCCGTTCTGAACTATGGGGCTGCCGCTCATACCTTGAACTATACCGCCTGTTTTTCCAAGCAATTCTTCATCGGTTACTTTGATTACCATATTCTTCTCTTCGTCATTTACCCTGTGAATTTTCGTTATTTCTATATCGTAGTGCTTCGGCTTCGTGCCGTTGACCGTTGAAATAACCTGAGCTTTACCCGTAACTACCTCGTCACTGAGAGCTACCGGAATCCTGTCGGATTTTTCGGGGCACTTATTCAGCACACCGTATACACCCTTTGAACCGTTTATATACAGCTCGCCCAGCACTCCCGTAGAGAAAACGCCGCACAATTCACCCGGCGTTCCGGATGTTCCTTTAACACAGCCACGGATTGTTGCACCCAATATATCGCCCGTTCTGAGTGGCATTATATCGCCCGTATCAGCGTCGCATATTGCGTGACCGAGCCCTGCAAACACACCGGTGTCGCTGTCAACAAAGGTTATCGTACCGACACCTGCCGTTGAATCGCGCACCCAGAGCCCGATTTTATATCTGCCGTCCGCCGACTGTTTTACAGGAAGCAGACTGACTGTTTTGTGCTTACCGTCTCTTGTCAGTTCTACGGCAAGCTCTTTGCCGCCGCAGTTCTCAACAAGCTGTGTTATTTCTTGGTTGGAGGTTACCGTTGCGCCGTTGATTCCGATTATGATGTCACCTTGCTTTATGCCTGCTTTTTTTGCCGGGTAAGCAGCACCGCTCTTTGTCGGAACGGCGCCTACAGCCGTTACAAGAACACCGGAAGTAAAAATCCTGAGTCCGAAGGGTGTACCGCCGAGAGTTACGTAACGGCGGTTTACGACCTTGACGGTCGAGTTCTTGACCGGAACGATGTTAAAAAGCTTTACCTGTGCCGGATACACCTTGGAAAGAGAACCCGTCGAAACAGCTGTTCCGCCCTCGCAGACGCAGTTGAAAAACGGGCTGCCGGTATCCGGATTATATGTGTCCTGAGCCAGAATTGAATCGGGAACACAAACCGTACCGTAACAGATAAAAGCAAAAACAAGGGTACATATCAAAGCCATAAAAGCGCTTACAGCCTTAATTGCCTTTCGCATATCTCACCTCCAAAAAAGGAGAAATGAGCCGCACATATAATGTGTGCAGTCCGGCACAAAAAAACACAGGAAATTTTTGATTAAAAATGAATATTTTTTTACCTTTATATTTCAGCCCTGTATGTCCAATACTTATCCTAACAAATACAAAAGAAGAGGATAAAGTCGTATGCAGTTCAGCAAGGTAGAAATATGCGGAGTTAACACCGCAAAACTAAAGGTATTGAAGGAAAGCGAAAAAAGAGCACTGCTCGAAAAAGCACGGGGCGGAAACACAGCCGCACGCGAGGCACTTGTAAGCGGCAATTTAAGGCTTGTGCTCAGCGTAATCCAACGTTTTTCAAACAGGAACGAAAATATGGACGACCTCTTTCAGGTCGGCTGTATAGGCCTTATTAAATCAATAGACAATTTTGATATCTCACAGCCCGTGCGGTTTTCGACCTATGCCGTGCCGATGATTGCGGGCGAGGTGCGCAGATACCTGCGCGACAACAACCCCGTAAGGGTCAGCCGCTCAATGCGTGACACTGCCTACCACGCAATCCAGGCAAAAGAGAAGCTGGTAAATAATCTGGGTAGAGAGCCCACGATAAACGAAATCGCAGAAGAAATGAAGCTGAAAAAGGAAGAGGTAGTAATTGCCCTTGAAGCGATAATCGACCCCGTTTCGCTGTATGAACCTGTTTACAACGACGGCGGCGACACAATTTACGTTATGGATCAGATTGGTGACGGCGGCAACGACGAGGGCTGGATAGACGAAATACTGATACGGCAGTCGATTGAGGATTTCTCACCGAGAGAAAAGCGTATACTCTCCCTGCGCTTTATGCGTGGGCTGACACAGAT
>JAZOMP010000097.1:0-21768 GCA_045654045.1 Acutalibacteraceae bacterium | reverse complement strand
TGCTTGTGCCCGAGCTTTCCGGCTTCCTTGCTATGGGGCAAAAAGAAAAAATCAACCGCGTTTCAAACGAATGCTTAAAGCTGACCGCAATGTTTGCATTCGGCACAGGTGTATTTATGTTTTTCTTTGCCGACAAAACCGCTCTTGCCGTTTACGGTGACACGGAAAGTGCTTTTTACATAAAGCTGTTAAGTATTTTACTGCCAATAATGTACCTCGATACTGTTACCGACGGTTTACTTAAAGGGCTGGACCAGCAGCTTGCATCAATGAAATATAATATTATAGATTCCGGACTTTGTGTAGTGCTCGTATATTATCTTCTACCGCAATTCGCAGTAAAGGGGTATATTTTTATACTTTTCTTAAGCGAAATTATAAACTTCGCCTTCAGCTTCAACAGACTTACTAAAACAGCCGAAATTAAAATAAACCTGTTAACTGATATTGCCAAGCCCATGGCTGCCGCTCTTGGTGCAGGAGCTATATTAAATATGATAAAGCATTTTACTTTCCCGAATACATCTTCAAAGCCGGCACTTGCTATTATAACAGTAATGTTTGTATGTATATATTTTCCTATTCTGTATATTCTCGGATGCATTGATAAAAAAGATATCCGTCTTATAAAACCCGTGAAAAATAATAAAATTACGCTTGACTAACCGCCCTTAAAGAGGATATTATTGTAATAATTTGACTGTAAAGGAAATTAACAATGACAGATTTACTTATCAGAATTTTCATTAAAGACAATAAAAACATATCCTCACCGCAGGTAAGGGCAAAATACGGTATGCTCAGCGGCTTTGCGGGAATTGCGGTTAATATCGTACTGTGTATCGTAAAGTTTATTATCGGCTCAATTACTGCAAGCATTGCAATAACGGGCGATGCCTTCAACAACCTTTCCGATGCTGCAAGCTCGGTTGTTTCCCTCTTCGGCTTCAAGCTTGCTTCAAAGCCAGCTGACAAAGAGCACCCCTACGGTCACGGCAGACTCGAATACCTTTGCGGTATGGCTGTTGGCGCGCTTATACTCTTTATGGGCTTTGAACTTGTCAAAAGCTCAATATCCAAAATTATCAATCCGGAAAAAACAGCTTTTTCCTGGGTTGCGGTTATTGTGCTTGCCGTTTCAATTCTCGGCAAAATATGGCTTGCAGTATTCAACAAAAAAATCGGTAAGACCATCAACTCCGAAACAATTTCCGCTGTTGCAACGGACAGTATAAATGACATTATAGCAACTACAGCTTCAATAGTTGCTCTTGTACTTTCAAATTATTTTACAATACCCTTTGACGGCATATTCGGCGTTATAGTTTCGGGCTTTGTTCTGTGGGCAGGCTTCGGTGTTTTCAAAAGCACGGTAAGCCCCCTTCTCGGTCAGCCGCCAACAGAAGAAATGGTAAGAGCAATTGAAGATAAAATTCTATCTTATGACGGCATACTCGGTGTTCACGACCTTATTATTCACGATTACGGCCCCGGCAGATGCTTTGTTTCTGCCCATGCCGAGGTTTCTTCACTGACAGACGTTATGGAGAGCCACGACCTTATTGATATAATCGAGCAGGATATAACCGCCGAAATGGGTTATTCAATAACCATTCATATGGACCCGTTGGTTGTAAACGACGAAGCAATAAATTCTGCAAAGGCTATGATAAACGCAATAATTGCCGATATTGATTCATCTCTTTCTATTCACGATTTCCGTGTTGTTTCCGGCCCGCACCACACAAACCTTATTTTCGACCTTGTTATACCATTTTCCGTAACAACTGACAGTGCAGTTATAATCGGACAGATAAACTCTGCCCTTGAAAAGAAAGAAAAGAACTATTATGCGGTTATAACTGTTGACCGCAGTTATCATTAAAATTCTATAAATAAATTAATCACGGCGGAGTTTTGGCAGTTTCGACAAAACTCTGCCATATTTTATGCAATTTTTTCTATCCCCTATTTTTGAACAAAAAGTGTTTTGAGGTTTACAAACGCTAACTTATTATGTACAATATATATAGTTTTGGATTAACAGACTACACTATATAACAAAGGAGATTGTGCAACTGTGAAATTCACCGAGCTTGACGACAACTTTCAGACCATTCCCAACGGCCCTCTCGGCATAATCGCTCTCCCCGGTTGTGAAGAGCTTGCCCAGAAGATTGACTGGTACCTCACCACATGGAGATCCAAGAGACACGAGGAGCACAAGGAGACGTTACCCTTCAGAGGCTATGAGCGTGATTCTTACCTTATTGACGTTCGCTTCCCCCGCTTCGGTACAGGCGAAGGCAAGGCAACAATCCATCAGACAGTAAGAGGCTTCGACCTTTTCATTCTCTGTGACTGCTTTAACTACGGCGTTACATACGAGATGTACGGCATCAACGTTCCGCTCAGCCCGGACGAGCATTTCGCCAACCTCAAGCGTGCAATCAGCGCTATCGGCGGTAAAGCAAGAAGCATAACTGTAATTATGCCCATGCTTTACGAAGGCAGACAGCACAAGCGTTCCTCCCGTGAATCTCTTGACTGTGCAAATATGCTTCAGGAGCTTTGCAACGAGATGGGTGTTGACAACATCATCACCTTCGACGCTCACGACCCCAGAGTTCAGAACGCTATTCCGCTTAAGGGCTTTGAAAACGTACAGCCTGTTTATCAGATGATAAAGGCTATGACAAGAAGCATTGACAATCTCCATTTCGATAAAGAACACCTTATGGTTATCTCTCCCGACGAAGGCGGTATGGGCAGATGTATTTACTATTCAACGGTTCTCGGCGTTGAGCTTGGAATGTTCTACAAGCGCCGCGACTATACAAGAATCGTAAACGGCAGAAACCCCATTATTGCACACGAATTCCTCGGTGCAAACGTTGAAGGCAAGGACGTTATCATTGTTGACGATATGATTTCCTCCGGCGAATCAATGATTGAGGTTGCTACAAAGCTCAAGGCTCTCAAGGCAAACCGTATCTTCATCTGCACAAGCTTCGGCCTTTTCTGCAACGGTCTTGACGCATTTGACGAGGCTTACGAAAAGGGTCTTATCCACAAGGTATTTACAACAAACCTTATCTACCGTACTCCCGAGCTTCTTGCACGTGAGTGGTACGCAGAGGTTGACCTTTCCAAGTACGTTTCTCTTCTTATCGATACCCTCAACCACGACCTTTCCGTCAGCAGTCTTCTTGACCCCGCAGACAGAATTGAAAATCTTCTTGTTGAAAAGGGCTATAAAGAAGCCAAATAATAAAAATACATAGCTATTTAAATGCCTGTGCTGTTGTTAAACGGCACAGGCAAAATTTTTATAAAAAACTTTAAAAAAAGTGTTGACAATTTGTTTGCTAACAATTATAATAACAGTAACCATTACTGATATCGTTAACAATTAACAAGTGAGGTGATTGTATGGCGACCAAATACAGCCGCCAGAGAGAAACAATACTGAATAACCTTTGTTCACGCACCGACCACCCCACCGCCGACGAGCTGTATATGGACCTTAAAGAAGAGCTTCCGAATTTAAGCCTCGGCACACTTTACAGAAACCTTTCAATGCTTACCGACAACGGAACGATTTTAAAATTCCACTGCGGTACCTGCGACAGGTTTGACGGTAACAACAACCTTCACTATCACCTGATATGTGAAAATTGCGGCAGGTTATACGACCTTGACCACGCCCCCCTGACAGAGCTTGACAGCCTGTTTGCCCAGGGTTTCAGCGGAAAAATAAGTTCCCATCTTTTAGTTTTTTACGGTCTTTGCGAAAGCTGCAATACCGTTAAATAAAAACAAATAAACAATATTAAAAATTATATTTTTGGAGGAAAATTTATTATGAAAAAGTTTGTATGTTCAGTTTGCGGTTACGTTCACGAAGGCGATTCAGCTCCCGAGTTCTGCCCCCAGTGCAAGGTTCCTGCTTCCAAGTTCAACGAGCAGAGCGGTGAAATGAGCTGGGCTGCTGAGCACGTTGTAGGCGTTGCAGCAGGCGCACCCGAAGAAATCATCGAAGGCCTCAGAGCTAACTATATGGGCGAGTGCACAGAGGTTGGTATGTACCTTGCTATGGCTAGAGTTGCACACAGAGAGGGCTACCCCGAAATCGGTCTCTACTGGGAAAAGGCAGCTTACGAAGAAGCAGAACACGCAGCAAAGTTTGCAGAGCTTCTCGGTGAGGTTGTAACAGACAGCACAAAGAAGAACCTCGAGATGAGAGTTGAAGCTGAAAACGGCGCAACACAGGGCAAGTTCGACCTTGCAAAGATGGCTAAGGAGCTCAACCTCGACGCTATCCACGACACAGTTCACGAAATGGCAAGACACGAGGCAAGACACGGCAAGGCATTTGCAGGTCTTCTTCAGAGATACTTTGGCTAATTCCCTACCCTACAAATCAATTAAGAGTGGCTGAAAAGCCACTCTTAATTTTTTATGGTGTTCTTAAGGTGCACTTTTGCAAACTCTCGAATATGTAAAAATATAGCGCGGAGCTTGCGCCCCGCGCTGTTATTTTTCAATCACAGACCAAGTAATTGCTTTTTTATGTTATTATACCTTTAGCGAATTTTATAAGTAAATACTTTTGTACCGTTAGTTTTAGGTACTGCCATTTTGACCAGCAAAGGATTGTCTTCATTTGCTTTGACTTCAGGCGGAACTAAAATTACAACTTCTACTGTTATGCCATCGCTCAAAGGCGTTAAATCGCTTAAAGTCAAGTGAGTTGAACAGAAATCAAGATTACCTAACTTATCATCATAGGAAAATAAATAGCCGTCATTATAATCAATACAAGGCATTGATGAGAATAATAATGAATGGGTGTTTTCGTTTATTGTTTTGATATAACCTAATTCGTTTTTTCCTATATTCTTTACTGAAAAAGTGAGAACTGCAAAAATTTTGCCATCCACATTCACGAGAGAACCGTATTCATTAACAATTTCAAAAGACTCTAATGTCAACTGTGCACAATCAGTAGAAACCATATCACCAATTGCATACAAATTTTTATCTCCGCCATCACAAGCAACAAAAGACAAACACATAACAACAGCTAAAAATACTGCAATAATTTTTTTCATTATCATTACCTCTTTATTATTTATTTTGTTGTGATAAATTTTGCACCGCTATTCTTATACTTTGTGGCACGCCTTTCATCTGCACATATTTTGCAACCGTTGAGCCGCTACTCACTAATTCACGCCCAACGGCGGCATAATTGCCGAGCCGAGCATAAAGACGGTTCATTTCAACGATTTCCTCGGGTGTTACTCTTTAAGCCATATTACTTTCTCTTGCTGTATTTGTATTATTCGACAATATATGCGTCAATGTAATCACCGTCTATTACCTTATATGAATATGTGATTTCTTTTCCTTCATAAGAGCTAACATCATCCCTAAAGCAAACTACGGGAAGATAAGGATTATTGGGGAACTCGATATTCCACGCATATTCACCATAGCTTGCGTTTTTACTATGTAATTTACCAGTCTTTTCAAATCTGTCGGAAGCGATGGATATATTCTTGAATACCATCGCAATAACTGTTTGAGTTCCATAGCCAGGGAGTGTTTTTTCTGATGTGCTAACATCTTCAAGCTGACCAACAAAGTTCAATCGCTGCTGATTTTCAAGAGAAATCAGTTCTTCGGAAGGCAGATACAGATTTGCAACCATTACATTTGCAGCGGTTTCATAAGCTCCCTGCTCATCGATGATATAAAATGTAACTACGGCATAATCTTCTGCAATAGAAAACACTTCTGCATCAAATGTGTATGTGTTTCCAATCAAACTTTTCGCAAAAGCAACATTGTTAATAGACTTATTGATATCTTCCCTTGTCAATGGCGTTGCAACATTTAACATTTCATCTTTTGACATCTTTGCTTCTTCTGGAGTATCGTTTCCTCCGCCGCAAGCAACAAATGACAAACACATAACAGCAACTAAAAGTAATGCAATAATTTTTTTCATAATATTTACCGCCTTTCTAGTTTCATTGGCATTATAAACCCACTTTTGACTTGTGTCAATAGCGTAGTGCGCTTTTCACAAGGTTTATTGTTACCGTTAATCGCCCTAAAATATAGGTAAAGAAGATTTGAAGGTGATTAAATGAAACAGGAATACAGAGAGCTTTATGAAAAATTCGGACTTAACGTTGTGTTTTACCGCAAAAGAAAAAAACTGACACAGCTTCAGCTGGCCGAGCTTGCCGATATCGACAGAAGCCATATCAGTGCCATTGAGCTTGGTAAGGTCGGTGTATCGTTTGACGTTATTTTCAAGCTTTGCGAAGTTCTGGAAATAACACCAAAGGAATTATTTGATTTCAGATAAGTAAAAATATTATAATCCAAGAAATTAAGGGTAGCTGAAGGGTTACTCTTT
The DNA here is from genome assembly GCA_045654045.1 of Acutalibacteraceae bacterium. GTDB lineage: Bacteria > Bacillota > Clostridia > Oscillospirales > Acutalibacteraceae > UBA8612. The sequence goes on along the minus strand of JAZOMP010000097.1, from coordinate 15,335 downwards.
TTGTTTTGCCTTAATATTAAGTTGTTTACTTTTTGCGTTAAATTTGATAAACTTTTTAAAGTAATAATATAAATTTTAACAATATCACACTGTTAAACGGAGAGATGAACTATGGAATTCAAATCATTCGGTCACATTATTCACGGCGGCGACTACAACCCCGACCAATGGATTAACAGCAAGGAAATATGGGACGAGGATATGCGCCTGATGAAGCTTGCTCACGTCAACAGCGCAACGGTTGGCATATTCTCCTGGGCTATGCTTGAGCCTGAAGAAGGTGTTTACAACTTTGAATGGCTTGACGAGATCATGGACAAGATGCACGAAAACGGTATCAAGGTTATTCTTGCCACACCTTCCGGAGCAAGACCCAACTGGCTTGCACAAAAATATCCCGAGGTGCTTCGTGTGGAAGAAAACGGAATACGCAACGAATACGGTGTACGCCACAACCACTGTCTCACCTCCCCTCTTTACAGAGAAAAGGTACGCAACATAAACACAAAGCTTGCCGAAAGGTACAAGGACCACCCTGCCCTTAAAATGTGGCACATTTCAAACGAATACTGCGGTGAGTGCCATTGCGAGCTGTGTCAGCAGGCTTTCCGCGACTGGCTGAAGAATTATTATAACAACGACCTTGATTTACTCAACCACAAGTGGTGGAACGGATTCTGGGCACACCAGATAAACGATTGGAGTCAGATTACTTCGCCGAAATACAGAGGTGAAAACCACGTTCCTGCACTCAAGCTCTGCTGGAACAGATTTGTTTCTGACAGCCACATCAGCTTTTATGAAAATGAAATTGAACCCCTTCGCAAAATCACACCCGAAGTACCGATTACAACAAACTTTATGAGAATGTACACCGGTATTGACTACCAGAAATTTGCTGAAAAACTGGATCTTGTATCGTGGGACAACTACCCTGCCTGGGAGCTTGGCGACAACGTATACACCGCCGCAGAAAGCGCATTTGTACACGACAGCTTCCGCTCAATGAAAAACGGTCAGCCTTTCTTTATGATGGAAAGCACACCGTCAAGCGTTAACTGGTTTGACGTTAACAGACTGCCCAAGCCCGGTATGCAACAGCTTTCCGCAATACAGTCCGTTGCTCACGGCGCAGACAGCGTACAGTATTTCCAATGGAGAAAAAGCCGTGGCGGTCACGAAAAGTACCATGGTGCTGTGGTTGACCACTGCGGACACGAAAACAACAGAACGTTCCGTGAGGTTGCTGAAACCGGCAAGGTACTCGAAAAGCTTTCGGCAGTTACCAACGGCAGATGCAACAGCAGGGTTGCAATTATATGCGACTGGGAAAACAGCTGGGCAGTAAAACATTTCTGCGGTTTCAACAACAAGAGAAGAGATTATTTTCAGGAGTGCATCAAATGGTACAAGCCCTTCTGGGAAAAAGGCATATCTGTTGACGTTATTTCTATGGATGCCGATTACTCAAAATACGACCTTATAATTGCACCCTTCCTTTATATGCTCAAAGACGGTACCGAGGACAGAATTGAAAAATATGTTGCCGATGGCGGTTATTTCGTAGGCACGTATCTTACTGCAATGGCTGATAAGGACGATTTATGCTACCTCGGCGGCTTCCCTGCAGGCAAGCTGAAAGAGGTTTTCGGTGTATGGCACGAGGAAACCGACGCTATACCTACATGCGAAAGTGAAACGGCGACATTCAACGGCAAAGAATACAGTATTGAACATATCTGCGATATTATTCACGCAAACAGTGCAAGAGTACTCGGCGAATACAAGAGTAATTTCTATTCGGGTATGCCTGCAGTTACCGAAAACAACTACGGTAAGGGTAAAGCATACTACGTGGCGTTCCGAAACGAAACCGACCTTGCAACAGATTTCTGCAATTATTTAATCGAAAAAGCTGATATAGATGCAGATACAAGCATTACTTGTGAGAATGTTATTATAAGAAAAAGAGGCAATATGATTTTCGCCTTTAACTTCAGCGAAACTGAAGGCAGAATCACAACCGACAAGGAATACAGTAATGTTCTTACAGGTGAAAAAGTCAACGGTAAAATTACAATTAATAGCCGTTCATATCTTATTATTGAATAAACAAAAACCGCTCTGCGTAGCCGTTTGGTTAAGCAGAGCGGTTAAGTTTTCGGCTTATTTTTCCATTTCCATTTTGCTGAACTTCTGACCCCAGGCATTTGCCCAGGCTTCACAGTAAAGCTTGTAATAGGAAATATTATTCTTCTTGCGGTATCCCTCAAAGCAGTTGCACCAAATCATTGACGGAACGGCGATAATTATATAATACAGCGGACCGAGAAGAAGGCATTGCCAGGTATGACCGTACTCGTGAATACGGGTATTATAAGTCCACTTTTTGCTCTTGTGCTGGTCTTTCATAAAAATAAACAAGCCGAGTGATAGTCCGCCCGATTTCCACGGAAGATAGACAATATACGAATAACCGAAGCGCTGCCAACGGCGCCTTTTTATTTTTGTACATATAAGGAAAGCTATTCCGCCTGCAATATTTACAGGAAGACCCCAGGTCCACTGAACAAAGTAAAACAGAAAGTCCAGAACGGCATTTTTAGCGTTCTTTTCTTTTTTAGCAGGTGCTTTTTTTGTAATATCAGCCATTGTTGAGTTTCTCCTTTTCTGCTTTTAATTCAAGAAGAATTAAATATTCGCCGTTTTCGTTGGTTTCAAGGCTGTGTGCTTCGCCGACGTTATTCTGACCGAGCCACGTGTTTTCAAATTTCTGACCGGAAATAAGCTCACATATACGCTTTTCTTCAGGAGCAAGAGTAACGTTGCCGTATTTGTGCTTGGTGGCAATTGCTGCACGAATCATAGTGTGGTCATCCTTAGTCATACGGAATCGCTTGAGAAGAATAAGCGAAATAAGAGCCGCAACAATAGGAATAACGGCAACGCAGATTCTTACACCGGTAACCGCACTTGCAGACTGAGCAAAGAGCTGTCCCGTCGCCTTTTCGTAATCGGAAACTGTATCGCCCGTTACAAGACCAAAACCCTGAAGTGTGAAGCCGACCAGAGCTGCCATAACACCGCTGATACTCTTTTTAATAAGGGTACTGAAGGTGGCAATAACGCCCTCTCTGCGGCGACCCGTAATAAGTTCGTCAACGTCGGTAAGATCGGGGAAGATATTTGTCGAAACAAAGCCGAGACCCGACATACCAAAGGGATAAAGCAGCATACTCAGCATCATAAGAGCCGCCCAGAAGAACGAACCGCCCGACTGCATTATAAGACCGATTGCAAGACCTGCAACCATAAGCGGAGTTACTATATTACCGCATTTCTTTTTACCGTGCTTCATTGTGAGGGCATAATTAAGCGGAAAGGCTGCTGCCTCCGCAACACCTGCAACAGCGTTGAAAAGAGCATATTTACTATACTGATTGGCAAGATATTTTATATAGTATACCTTTGAATTCGCATAGAATCCCGTTGCAAACTGATAAGCAAGGCTCATAAAGAAATACTGTCTGAACGACCTGTTTTTAAAAACCAGAACATATTCACGGATTATGTATTTAACATCGAGCTTATCTACCTTATTGTCAAGAGAGCTAGGCTCACGGGTTTTAGAATAAGTGAGGAATACCGCAATTCCGAAAAAGAGTGAAAGAACAATACCTATAACAAGGAAAGGGGCTTTTGAAGCGGAGGTAATATTATCGTTTGAGCCGAAGGCGGCAAGAATTACAACAACTATACCAAAAGCAGGCACCATACCGGCAGAATTGAAAAGATAACCGACGGAGTTGTACTGCGTACGCAGATTGTATTCGGGCGCAAGCTCGGGCAGCATAGCGGTATGAGGCACACCGATAACCGTATATGCGGTTTTATAGAGCATATATACTATTACGAAATACGCCATAGCCTTTGAACCGCTAAGACCGTATGAATTCCACAGAAGCGTATACGAAACAACCATAATCGGTATACCACACAGAAGATATCTTCTGTGCTTACCTGAAGCAGCTCGCGTACGGTCGGTTATAATACCCATAACCGGGTCTGTAACCGCATCCCACACGGTTGCCAGCATAACAACTATACCTGCCTGATTTAGTGAAAGGTTTACTACATCAGTCAGGAAAACAGTAAAATACATACTGATAATATATCCTGCACCGCCCATATACATATTGGCATAGCTATAATTAATCATAGGCAGAATTGTTGTTTTAAAATCGCCCTGAACACCAATTGCTTTTTTGATTCTTTCACCCATCAAAGCACCTTCTTTTACTTGATTAATACAAGTTGATTTTACGGCTTTTGTTCTTTTTTGTCAACTTATAATATTTATTGACTATTTACTGACTAAAAGTTATAATATAAAAAAATACTGACAAATGAGGTTTTTGTTATGAAGAAAATTTCAAGAGTATTATGTTTACTGCTCGTTTTTGCTGTTCTTGCAAGCACAACCGGTCTTTTTGCAAATGCAACAGACTCTAAAAACTACTATTATATCGACGCAATTGACGGCGACGATAGCAACAGCGGCACAGACATAAATAACGCTGTTAAGTCAATAGCAGGTCTTAAAGACCTTTATATAGGTCCCGGTACTCACTTCCTTTTCCGAAACGGCGGTGAGTATGAATGCGCCGTAACGCTCACTTGCGAGGGCACAAAAGACAACCCTGTTGTTATTTCATCATACGGTGAAGGTGAAACAGCTGTACTTAAAACAAACGAGCAGACAGAGGTATTTAAGCTTTTTGACTGCTCGTACATAACCATTTGCGACATTAATATCACCGCTCCCAACGGCGGCGGTATATGGATTGATACATACAACAAAACTTCTGTCGGTATTACAATAGACAACGTATATTTCTACGATATGCCCAACGGCAAGGTTCACAGCCGTGACGATTTTTCAAGAGGTGCGGCAGCAGCAAGAGCAGCAATTATGGTAAAGGGTTTGCCTGCAAACTCCCGATACGCAGTAAATGACCTGACCATTACAAACTGCGAAGTTTACGACTGCGCAAACGGCTTTATGATATGGGGCTCGTGGAACGATTCACAGACACCGTGGTGTGATGAAGAGGATATTGATCCCATTTTCAACACCGGTTTACTTATTAAGGGCTGTTATTTCCACGAAATGGATGCTGAAGCAGTTGTTATCGGTATGTGTGACGGGGCACTTGTAACTCATTGCAGAGCCATTAACTGCTGTCAGGGTGAGGGTGTTGACGAAAACGGCGAAATCGAATACTTCACAGCCGCAATGTGGTTCTGGGGAAGCGTTAACAGCACCATTCAGTACTGTGAAATTGCTGGACAGAAAAACGTCGGCGACGGTATGGCTGTTGACTTTGACTCCTACACACACAACTGTACCTACCAGTATATCTATTCCCATGATAATGTTCGCTTTATGTGCAATTGCCCCAACCACAGCGGTCAGCACGGAAACACGGTAAGATACTGCCTTTCCGTTAACGATAACGGCGGCAGAAGCACAACCGCTTCCGGCAAGGCGGGAGAACACGGCTTTAGCTTCTATAACAACACTATTATCAACTGCGGCGAATTCCAGATAGTTAATCTTTATGATTCGCTTTTTGCCAACAATATAATTATTCCTGCAAAGGGTGCAACAATTGCTTGTGACCTTGACCCGGACAGAGGTAACACCGTAACAAACAACTGCTATTATGAAGTAATGTCACCGCTTATTGACCTCGGCTCACTTAACACAAGACCCGGCTTTGCAGGCGAAGGCTTTGAAGGGCTTGAGCAGTATTTCCTTTCCGACAAATCCCCTCTTATCGGCGCAGGTCTGAAAATTGAGGATGACGAGTGCACAACCGACTTCTTCGGAAACGAAATTACAAGCACCAACATAGGCTGTTATGGTGGCGATGGTGTCGATGCACCGTATGAGAAAGAAACGTTTATTGAAAAGCTTATAAGAACAATTCTTGATATTATCGAAACAATCAAGCACGAGATTTTCGTTATATTCGATTAAGAGGTTAAAATATGACATTAACGTCGTTTATGCGTATACTTACAGCGTTTTTCATGATACCGTATTATCTTTTCAATTACATATTCAACAACTACGCCTACCCTGCAGTCAGCACTTCAGGAGCATATCTTTTCTGCTATTTTATAGGCAATGCTCCCGAAGAGCAGAGCCTGCATTTTGCCGTAAGCACAGACGGCTACAATTACAAAGCACTAAACAACAACGAAACCGTTATTGAGCAAACAAAAGGCACAGGCTGTGTACGTGACCCGTACATACTCAAAGGTATTGATGAAAACGGTAAAAGCTGTTATTTTATAATCGCTACGGATATGGATGCAAACCTAGGATGGACATCCAACCATAGCCTTATCACCTGGAAATCATATGACCTTGTAAACTGGATTGAAGAAACGGTAATAGATATCCGCCAATTTACGGGATTTGAAAATACAAACCGTGCATGGGCACCGCAGGCAATATGGGACAATGAAAAGCAGATGTATATGGTTTACTGGGCAACATCGACCGCAGAAAATGACTGTGCAGGACACTACTACGCTTACACAAAGGACTTCAAAACCTTTGAAACAGAGCCGCAGGTGCTATACGGACGATGGAATGAAGTTGACCCGGAAACCGGCGAAACACGCAACATTCAATGTATTGATGGTGATATAATTTATAACGAAAAAGACGGGTATTACTATCTTTATTTCAAAGAGGATATCACACAAAAGATTGCCTATGTAAAATCCCGAAACCTTACCGGTCCTTACAATACGGATTACACTATCTGCTCACTGAATTACTGGGGCGTTGAGGGCAGCTCAATGTACCGCATTACAGGAACAGATGCGTGGATGATGATTATGGACGAATACGGACAGGATTCATACTTTGCACAAATGACAAGAGATTTCAAAACTTTCAGGCGAGTACAGCGTTCAACATATTCTATGGACCATCTTAAGCCCAGACACGGTTCTGTTGTAAACATAACTGAAGCAGAATACGCTACGCTTGTCGACGCTTACGGAATCAGTAAATAACGGAGGATTTGCTAAAATGAATTTTCTTGAAGAGAGAATTATAAAAGATGGTATTGTAAAACCCGGCAACGTTTTAAAGGTTGACAGCTTTTTAAACCACCAGATGGATATTGAGCTTATGGACAAAATGGGCGAAGAATTCCATCGTCGCTTTGCCGATAAAAAAATAACAAAAGTGCTAACAATCGAAGCCTCGGGTATCGCTATCGCCTGCTCTGTTGCAAGGTGCTTTAACGTGCCTCTTGTTTTTGCCAAGAAATCCAAGAGCGTTAACATTGAGGGTGATATGTACATAGCTGAGGTTGAGTCCTTCACACACAAAAACAGAAACCAGGTTATTGTTTCAAAGAAATTTCTTAACGCTGACGACCACGTGCTTATTATTGACGACTTTCTTGCAAACGGCTGTGCTTTGCAGGGACTTATTTCGATTACCGAGGCTTCCGGAGCAACGGTTGAGGGGCTGGGCATTGCGATTGAAAAGGGTTTCCAGATTGGCGGTCAGGTTATAAGAAACCTTGGCTACAAGCTCGAATCACTCGCAATTGTTGACGATATGAACGCTGAAACAGGCGAAATAAAATTCAGAGAGCAGTGATTAAGATGAAGAAAACATTTACCGTAACGGCACACACGGGCTGTATGGGAACTAAAGCTAATTCTATTGAATCTATTATCAAAGGATTTAAAATCGGTGCAGATATTATTGAATTCGACCTTAATTTTGACAGCAACGGCAATCCCGTGCTTTCTCACGATGCACCGAAGGGCGGAGAGGTAACTCTTGATGAAGCGTTTGCCACGCTAGCAAAATGTGAGGGCTTAAAAGCAAACGTTGACGTAAAAACAGTTGAAGCAATTGAAAAGATAGCACCGCTTGCAAAAAAGCACGGTGTGCTTGACAGAATATTCTTCACAGGTGTACACGAGGGCTTTGTAGAAGCAGTAAAGACCAGAGCACCTGAAATTGAATATTACTTAAACGTCGGTGTGGCATCCAAGTGGATGCAGAGTGATAAATACCTTAAAGCACTTGTTGAAAAAGTTAAAAGCAGTGGTGCGGTAGGAATCAACTTCAACAAGAATAACGCAACAAAAAAATTGGTTAATACATTTCATATAAACGGTTTGCTCGTTTCAATATGGACGGTTGACACAAAGAGAATGATGAAAAAAATCATTTCCCTGTCACCCGACAATATTACAACAAGAAAGCCCGATGAGCTTATTGAAATGATAAACAATAAAACGCTATGAATCCTAAAATATCTGATTATTTGTCGAAACTTAAAATTGCAGCTACGTTAAATGTGGTAATGGTTCACTCTATGAACCTTACGGGATACGCCAATTACACTCAGTTCAATTTTCTGCTGAATTTTTTCGATATTATTGCCGCTACCGGTGTACCCATATTTTTTGCAGTTTCAGGCTATCTGCTTTTCGCAAAGGATTTTAAGTGGTGTGACAACATGAAAAAGAAATGCCGTACACTGCTTGTTCCTTTTCTGATATGGAATCTATTCTGGCTGATATTCGATATTATCGGTTCGCTTTCAATGCCAGATTATTTCAACACAGTACCTTTAACAGATTTCCCGGAATTGATAAAGGTATTTTTCGGTACTCCGTTTGATGACTCCCCTTACTACGTTCCTTTATGGTTTGTACGTGATTTGTTTTTGCTCAACGCTTTTGCTCCGCTTTTTAAGAAAGCTATTGACAAATTGCCTGTGTGGCTTACTGCAGTTGTGCTTGCGGCATGCTTTTTCCTGCTGCCATACAGAATGTGGTATAAATTCGGACAAAGCGTAACTTTCTTTATACTCGGCGGTATTCTGGCACGGAAGAGGTTTTCATTTAATTTCGGAAAGCCTGCAAAATTCACGGCAGTTATTTGTGCCTTACTCGTTGCTGCCTCAGCATTTTTACCTGCACTTGACAGAAAGAGCCTTATATGGCGCTTACCGCTTATTCTGGCATTTGCGGCAATATGCATTGCTCTTGCTTTTTGCGATTTCAAAAAAGTATCTGCTCTGCTCACCTTCAGCTTTCCGATTTACGTGCTTCACGGTAAAATACTCTCCGTTGTTCAGATTGTGTACACAAAGCTTATATTTCAGAACACACTGACTGTAACGTTAGGCTACTTCGTTTTACCGCTTGCTGTTGTTTTAATATGCATATCGGTCGCTTTAATTCTAAAAAAACTACTCCCATTACCCTACCGTATCGTAACCGGAGAGAGATAAAAAATCATTTTCTTTTTAAGCTAATCAAAAATTATTAAAGGCTTGTGAGTTTATTTACTCACAAGCCTTTAGTGTTTGTTATTAAAATTTATTCAGCAATATTTCTTGCAACGTACACGCCACTGGCGGAAGCGTGGGAAAGCGAATGGGTTATACCGCTGCCGTCTCCGATGATATAGAGGCCGTCATACTTACTTTGCAGCTTTTCGTTGACCTCAACCTCCATATTGTAGAATTTAACCTCTACACCGTAGAGCAAAGTATCATCGTTTGCCGTGCCGGGAGCGACCTTATCGAGAGCGTAAATCATTTCGATTATACCGTCCAGAATACGCTTGGGAAGCACAAGGCTGAGGTCACCCGCAGTAGCGTTGAGAGTAGGCGTAATAAACGCTTCGTCAATACGGTCCTGTGTTGAGCGCTTACCGCGTATAAGGTCGCCAAAGCGTTGGACAATAACACCGCCGCCGAGCATATTGCTGAGTCTGGCTATGCTTTCACCATAGCCGTTGGAGTCCTTGAAGGGCTCCGAAAAATGCTTGGCAACAAGAAGGGCAAAGTTAGTGTTTTCCGTCTGCTTTGCAGGGTCTTCGTAGCTGTGACCGTTAACGGTAATAATACCGTTTGTGTTTTCGTTAACAACCGCGCCCTTGGGATTCATACAGAAGGTACGCACCTTATCGCCGTATTTTTCGGTACGGTAAACAATTTTACTTTCATAAAGTTCGTCCGTAATGTGAGAGAAAACCTCAGCAGGCAATTCCACACGTACACCTATATCAACACGGTTGCTGTGTGTGGGAATATCAAGCTCACGGCAGACCTTTTCCATCCATTTACTGCCAATTCTGCCGACGGAAATAATGCACTTGTCGCAAGAGTAAGTACCCTCTTTACAAACAATCTCATAGCCGCCGTCGGTGATATTTATAGTTTCAACGGGAGTATCAAAATAAAAATCGACCTTATCCTTAAGGAAATTATAAAGGTTTTCAAGCACAACGTAGTTTATATCCGTACCAAGATGACGTACGGATGCCTCCAGAAGATGAAGGTCGTGCTGAATACACTGCTTCTTGAAGGATGAACCTGCAGTAGTGTAGAGTTTCGTACCCTCACCACCGTAGGCAAGGTTAATTTCATCAACGTAATGCATAAGCTCAAGAGCATGCTTTTTGCCGATATACTCGTAAAGTGTACCACCAAAATCGTTTGTTATATTATATTTACCGTCTGAAAATGCGCCTGCTCCGCCGAAGCCGCTCATAATAGAACAGCTTTTGCAGCCTATGCAGGTCTTTATTTTTTTACCGTCAATCGGACAATGTCGCTTATCAAGTGCATGTCCTGCCTCAAAAACGGCAACTTTCATTTTCGGGGCAATTTTAATAAGCTCATAGGCGGAAAATATACCGCCGGGGCCTGCGCCAATAATAATTACATCATATTTCTGCATATTATTTCATTCCCTTAACCATTTCAAGATACTCACTTACAAGGAAGGAGCCCATATGCTTGCCGACGGAAAGAACTTCGTCAGCTATGCCTTCACCGATAATGTGACCCATAAAAGCGAAGTTGTTGTCTGTGAGAACGTAGCCTACTGCATCGTTGGTAAGGCTTACGGCATAGACAGCTATTCCTTCAACAGAATTATGAAGACTGTCGTACTGCCACTCGGTACCGTCCCAATTTGCACCGCCTGTGATTTCATCGTCCCAGAAAACCTCGGGATAAAGCTCACCGGGGAAAAGGGCAAAACCGACCTTGTTACCAAACTCAAGATAGCCCATTTCAGTTGCCATCATATAATTCTTAAACAAGAAACCGTCGTAATAAACCTTGTTGTTTACAAGACCGATTTCGCAGGCAAGAACGAGAATACTGTTTTCGGGAGTTACAAAAATTTCTCTGTGTACCGCATTTAAAACAGGAGCAAGCTCGGTGTATTCAGCGGCAAGAACAAGCTTTGCAAAACAAGTACCCAGATACTTTGCCGATGCACCCATATCCTCCCACTCGGTCATACCTGTAGTATCAACGTCAATATCTCGTGAAACCTGACCGACAGCACCGGGAATCATAATAAAGTTGGCGCCGACCTCGTTTTTGATATATTCATCCATATAGTAGATGTAGTCAGAGCCGACAAGGTTATGACCTGCGCTGAAGGAGGTTGCGTGACAGGTAATATCGGAAATATAAGTATCGCCATTACCGGAATCGGGAACAAAGCGGAGAATTGCAGTTTCGGGAAGGTCCTCCTTTGAAATAAGACCGCGCTTGTCCTTGATAAACTCGCCGAAATCTGCAGTTGAGAAATAAAGCTTACCGCTTTCACGGTTAGCAAAAGCTTCCTTGATTGCCTTTATGGATTCGCCGATAAAATATTCCTTGAAATATGCGGCGGTTTCAAGACCGGGAAGTGTTGAGTTTATACCGAGAATATTTGTCCAGAAGGCACCGAAAAGCTTGTTTGCAAAACCGGTGCTGACACCCTGTGTGTCAAGCGCAGAGTGAGCGTGGGTTGAAACTATGTTGATGCTTGCTACCTTGATATCCTGCTCATCGCAATACTCAAGTATTGCCTTACGCATTGTACGGATATCGGTTGAAGTTACACCGAGAGCATCAATCGCACCGAGCACAACAGCACCCTCACCGCTGTTATCGTCAATAACCGCAACGCGGATACGCATATCGTCATAAACGCCCTGGGCAAGCTTATTTGTAAGGTCACGACCTATGTTATACCTGCCGTTGTCAATATCCTCTGGGATAAGGCTTCTGCTCGAATAGCCCAGAGTCCAGTAGCTGCCTTCTGCCGCCTGAGACTGATAATTCTCTCTGCCGGACATAAAGCCGACTTCTTCGCTGTCATAATCGTCGATATTCTGCCAGTTTGCAGAGTCGGGATAAATCTTGCATATTGTGCTGACAAGACCTTCTACAATTACGTTGAGGGTATTGTAAAGCCCCTTCATAAAGACATCGCCTGTTGATTCAGACTGCACGAAAGCAGCCCCGGAATCAATAGCCGAAGCATTTATACAAAACAGCATTGAAAAGCAAAGAATAACAGAAATAATTTTAATAAAATATGATTTCATTCTTACTTCCTCCGAATTTTATTCTACCGGCTCAAAGTCAGATGCAGGATGCTTACACCACGGGCAGACAAAATCGTCGGGCAAATCGGCACCCTCGTGAACATAACCACAGATTTTGCAGACCCAACCCTTTGTTTTAGGCTTTTCGGGCTTGGGCTTGATATTAGCAAAATAATATTCGTAGGTCACACTATTTTCTTCGTTAAGCACCTTTGCTTCGGTAACCTCTGCAATAAACATAGTGTGTGTGCCGCAATCAACCGCTTCAATAACATTGCCACTGTAAAAAGCATTTGCATATTTTGTAAGATAAGGTAGGTTGTTTTCTGAAGCAGTCCAGAAATCAAAGCCATCGAACTTATCGGTAAATCTGCCCGAAGAAAAGCCGAAACGCTCAAAAACAGAAAACGGTGTGCTTTCGGTAAGAACGCTGACGTTGAATATGCCGTTGTTCATAATAAGGTCGTGAGTATAATTGGACTTATTAACGCAAACAGCTATTTTCAGGGGATTTGACGTAACCTGAATGACAGTATTTACGATACAGCCGTTATTTTTGACCTTATCCGCCGCTGTAAGGCAAAAAAGACCGTAAGAAATTTTAAATAATGCAGTATTGTCAACAGTATTGTTCATTATTTAATCCTCCGTTTTTAATAAATATTACTAATTTATTATACCAAAAAGATATATACTAAATCAAGCCAAAAATTTCAATGTTAATCTCATTAAAAACTGTGAATATTTTGTGAATTATCGTCACATTATTTGACTTTAAAAATTGCAAATGATATATTGTTTGTGAAATTATTTTACTTCCGAGGTGTAGTTATGGAAATAGCTGTTTGTGACGATAATATGATAGACAGAAACACCGCCGCACAAATGCTCAGACAATGTTTGAGAATGAGCAATTCAGGCGGCGGCATAACCTGCTTTTCCAACGGCATAGAGCTATTGTACGAAGCGCAGGACGGCAAAATATTTGATGCGATTTTTCTGGATATCTATATGGACAAAATTATGGGGATTGACGTTGCACGGCGGCTTCGCGCGAGCGGCTACACAGGGAAAATAATTTTTCTTACCGCTACGTCGGGCTTTGCCGTTGAAAGCTACGAGGTTAAGGCTTTCGGATATATTCTCAAGCCGGTCACTTTTGAAAAAATTGAGAAAATAACCAAAGAACTGCTTGAGGATTTTGATGCTGAAGTTTATCACCTTCGACACCGCGGTGAGATAATCAACATAGATTACAATAACATAGAATTCATAGAAAGCTGCAACTCAAAGTGTTTAATGCATTGCACTACGGGCGATACTCACACCGTTTACAAGCGGCTCTGCGATATTGAGGATGAGCTTTGTGACAACCGTTTCCTTCGCTGTCACCAGAGCTACCTTATAAATATGAATCATATCGTCCATGCAGACAAAAGCTTTCAGACAGTCAACGGAGAAACCGTACTTATAAGGCAAAAAAATCTGAAAGAAATTAAAGATATTTACTACTGCTTCCTCAAATAAATCAACCAGCCTTGAGCTGAAGCCGGAACTTATCAGCTATCATTGCAACAAATTCGGAATTTGTCGGCTTACCTCGAGAGGACTGTATTGTATAGCCGAAATAGGAATTGAGCACATCCACGTCTCCCCTGTCCCACGCAACCTCTATTGCGTGACGTATAGCTCTTTCAACTCTTGAAGAAGTTGTAGCGTATTTTTTAGCAACACCGGGATAAAGCAGCTTTGTGACTGCGTTTATGCTTTCCTCGTCGTTTATTGCCATAAGTATTGCTTCACGAAGATACTGGTAGCCTTTTATATGTGCCGGAACACCTATTCTGTGAAGGGTCTGTGTTACCTGCATTTCAAGGCTTGCGGCAATGTTTTCTTCTGTTTTGGCAACACCGATGCTTAAATTACTGATACGCTTTGCCATTTCGCCGAAATCAAACGGACGAAGAAAGTAGTAATCTGTACCGGCTGACATAACCTCGCTTTCAAGCGTCGGGTTATCAAAGCCTGAAACAACAATATATTTCGGCTGGTGTGCAAGCCCTGCCGCACGAAGGCTTCTGATAACACCTATAGCATCGAGATTGGGCATAAACACCTCCATAACGACGATATCGGGGCTTTGCCTGATTACTGCATCAATGAGTTTTCTGCCGTCCTTTTCAACACATTGAGCGTCAATGCCGTTAGCCTGCATTGATTTTGCGCAGGGTTTGCCGAAGCTCTCCGAATTGTCTGCTATAAGTGCTTTTAAATTCTTATCCATAAAACAGTTTTTCCTTTCTTTTCGGGCAAATAAGCCCGTTGTTTTTGTGAGTTATTCTCATCTCGTAACGTATAATAGCAAACTTTGAAGGATAAAAACCGCACATTGTGAAAACGGACCTTTTGGCATTGATTTTGGCACAAATCCAACAAAAATAATCGCACAAAACAAAAAACACGGCTAAAAAACAGCCGTGTTAAGGGGATTTTATTCAATTTACGGGTAAAACCTCGGTTACGGTCAGTTTTCTGTCGGAAACGGTAAATTTAACCTCGAAACCGGCGAAAACAAAACCGTAAACTCTTTCCGGATTATTCTGATATGACGGTCTCGGGTCACCGCTTAAAACCTTTATAAGGGTTTCTCGCTTTTCTTCAGGGATTTTGTCCAGAAGCAAAGAATCAAAGTCCACCTCAAGTCTTCTGTCCGCAAGGGTCTGCGTAAAGCCGCCCGTTGCCTGCGGTATGCTGTCAGCATAAGGCAAATAGGGCTTAATATCGTAAATCGGCGTACCGTCCATCAAATCGCTTCCGCTGACAAACAAAACGGGACCGTCGGGAGAATTGAGCACAACTTTTTCAAGCTTAACGCAGG
>JAZOMP010000096.1:0-23000 GCA_045654045.1 Acutalibacteraceae bacterium | reverse complement strand
AAAGAGCTTTCGCACTTTGACCGTGTCGGCGCCTTTGCTTTTCAGATAAGCAGAAGCCTCAAAGGTACGCACGCCTGTTTTTAGCGCAAAATTACGTGTATCAAGCATTATACCTGCGAGCATAGCATCGGCATCGCCCGGTGTTATCTTAGGCTTTACAGGCATATACTGGAGCATTTCGGCAACCATTTCGCAAGTTGAGGAAGCATTTGGGTCGTGCTGGAAAACGATTGAGTTGTTGATAAAATCCACATTCTTTCTGTGATGGTCAATAATAACAACCGTCTGTGCCTGCTTATAAAGTTCTGCACATTCAACAACCTCACAGCGGTGCGTATCAACAATAACAAGAAGTGTTTTTTTATCAAGAAACTTCAGTGACTCTTCGGGTGAACAAAATACGTCACCCGTATTCTTTTCGACCGTATCAATTAGAGTCTGAGCCAAGGACTGACGGCGGTTTACAACAATTTTAACTTCCTTTTTTACAGCTCTGGCGGCACAAAGCACGCCCACGGAAGCACCTACGCTGTCAAGATCTGAAAAGCGGTGCCCCATAATCAGTATATTCGAGCTGTTTTCCATAAGCTGCTGAATAGCAGAGGCAACGATTCTTGTACGTGCCTTACTGCGCTTTTCGACGCCCTTGGACACACCGCCGAAAAACTCGTATCCGTCGTTTTTAAGTATCGCCGCCTGGTCTCCACCTCTGCCGACAGCCATATCAAGCGCCTGTCGGGCATTTGATTCGCCTTCGCGCAGAGTCTTTCCCTTACCGACACCTATTGAAAGAGTTATGCCGACTAATTTTTCCTCATACTCATATTCACGGATTGAATCAAGCACGGAAAATTTCTTATCGACCATTTTTTCAAGGTCACGCTCTTCACATACAACAACAAACCTGCCGTCGCCGAGTTTACGGATAAGACAGCCATATTCGCCGAGCCACGTATCAATCAGCTTTTCGGCACGGCTTCGCATGGCATCAAAATCGCCGTCAGAGTAGGATTGTTCAATTTCATCGAGATTATCAATGCTCATAAGCATTACACTCGGACGTGAAAGTCGGTATTCATAGTATACCTTACGCATTTCAGTTTCGTCTGAGAAGAGAAGCGCAAAAGCCTCCTCTCCCCTGACGTTTACGGTAAAGGGATATACGGAATATGAATTATCAAAAATGTCTGTAAGAATCCTGTCATGCTTTGCAATTTCGTCAGCGCTGTGTCCGCTGAGCAGCTGTGAAACATCATCACTCAACAGCGTATAATCCCCCAGCACCCGGGAATCAAAAAGCGTGTTGAACCAAAGGATTCTACCCTGTGCCGTACAAACAAGTACAGGCATTGGAAAACCCTCAAGATTATCCTTTTCGGAAAAATCGAGAGCGCGGCTGATTGAAGAAGTCATTTCGTCCTTGCGCTTAAGCGAAGTGACGTTGCTGACAAGTGCCAGAACAACTAGAGCCGCAAAAATGGCAAGCTCAATCAGCGCAACGGTTTTGTTATACCTGAACATTACTGCGCTGGTAAACACCGCTACGGCGAGTATTCCGAAAAGGCAGATGTTGTTTTTGAACAAGCGCTTCAAAAAATTATACCTCCATAATAATGGGAACTATCATGGGACTGCGGCGTGTACGCTCATAAACGAAGGAAGAAACCGCATCTCTGGTTTTATTCTTTGCCGCAGTAAGATCTGAAGGCGCACGGCCGAGTCTTTCCTCAAGCGTATCAAAAGCAATCTGCTTGGCTTCCTCAATAAGCTCTTCAGCTTCTTTTACATAGACAAAGCCTCTTGTTATGATATCGGGACCTGAAACGATATATCCCGTATCGGGTTCAACACTGGCGACAATGATTATAATACCGTCCTGAGAAAGATGCTTTCTGTCACGAAGAACGATATTGCCGACATCACCCACACCTGAGCCGTCAACAAATATCTTACCGGCAGGCACCACACCGGCACCCTTGATTTCCTTCTCACTTACAGCAACCACCATACCGTTGTCGGCAATAACTATATTGCGGTGATCAATGCCAATAGATTCGGCAAGAAGACGGTGCTTCTGGAGATGCTTCTGCTCACCGTGGACGGGAATAAAATATTTCGGCTTAACAAGGTTCATTATCATTTTCAGCTCTTCCTGACAGGCATGACCCGAAACGTGAACCTCGTACATTTTTTCGTATATAACCTCTGCACCGAGCTTCATAAGCTCGTTTACAACCTTACCGACGGTTTTTTCGTTACCGGGAATCGGTGTGGCAGAAATTATAATATAATCCATCGGACCGACCTCAACCTTGCGGTGGTCGGAAAAAGCCATACGGGTAAGGGCGGACATAGGCTCACCCTGACTGCCCGTTGTGATGATAACCATCTTTTCGGCAGGATAGCGGTTAACCGTATCTATGCTTACAATGATACCCTCGGGTACGTTAATATAACCGAGCTCCTGCGCTATTGCAACCACGTTTTCAAGGCTTCTGCCTGAAAGCACTACCTTTCTGCCGAGTGCAGCAGCAGTATTGATAATCTGCTGAACGCGGTGAATGTTTGAAGCGAAAGTAGCTACGATTATTCTGCGGTTACCCGCCCTTCGGAACAGGTGTTCAAAGGATTCGCCGACCTTCTTTTCGCTTTCTGTGTAACCGGGCCTTTCGGCATTGGTTGAGTCGGAAAGAAGGCAAAGCACACCCTCCGTACCGATCTGCGCAAGGCGGTTAAGGTCAATAGGCTCACCGTCGATAGGCGTTGTATCAATCTTGAAGTCGCCCATCTGAACAATTGTGCCCGCATCGCAACGGATTGCAAGTGCAACCGCATCGGGGATTGAGTGGTTGACGTGAATAAGTTCAACGTCAAATTCGCCGAGCTTAATCGTATCGCCGGGCTTTACAACGTTGAGCTTTGCGGAATCAAGAAGATTGTGTTCCTTGAGTTTCCCCTGAATAAGACCGATTGTAAGCTTGGTAGAATAAATCGGGATATTTGCGGTTTTGAGCAGATAGGCAAGTCCGCCTATATGGTCCTCATGGCCGTGGGTAACAACTATACCTTTAATTTTGTCAATATTCTTTTCAACGTATGAAAAATCGGGAAGAACAAGGTCTACGCCAAGCAGATCCGGCTCAGGGAAAGCAAGGCCGCAGTCGACCAGAAACATACTGCCGTTATACTCGTACAGAGTCATATTCTTACCGACTTCGTTAAGGCCGCCGAGAAAGGCAATATGAACGGGAGTATTAGTAACGGGTTTATGCTGCTTCTGAGGCTTACTTTTTTCTGTCGTGTTCTTGCTCTGCTTACGGGAACTGCTCTGTTTGGTCTGTTTTGCAGTCTTCTCCTGCTTTGCAGGCTTATCCTGCTTTTCAGCCTGCGCATTACGTTTGGTAATTTTAGAATAGCGTGCAAATTTTTTTGTCTGTTTTTTCTTTTCTTGCTGTTTTGTCTGTGTGTTTTTTTCTTGCATAATCAATTCTTTCTTTTCTGTATTTTGTTATAATTTTTATATATCGATTCGCCTAACGCCCAAGGCGAAAAAAATCCTTAACCGATATTTATTATACTTTAATTATATATGTCTGTCAAGTTAAGTGCAATTTCCCGTGCGGTTTCGCTGTCAGCCGACTGCACCTCAAGGCAGTATCTTCCGCGGGTACCGCCCGGCGTAACAAGAACGGTTGAGCCCTGCATTTTTGCAAAAACGCTGTTACCGTCCGTTACAATATTTTCGCACTCAATTTCATCTGCAAATTTCAATATATCCGCAGAGGAGCTAAAGCTTTTTCTGCTTACGGCAGTTACCGGCAAAGCGGAGCAAAGTTCATTAAGACCACAGCCGAGTGCAGACATATACTTTAAAATCGTAACAGTGAGGAAAACACAATCTTTAGTAAAAAGCTCGTTACCGCCCGTAAAGCTTCGCCTGATTTCAACTCCGTTTTCTTTTGCCAGAGCATCCAGCGCACCCGAAAGAGAAAAAGAAACCTCAACCGGTGTTTTGTCCCGGGTTATTTTAAGAAAATACAAAACCGAAAGCAACTCATCCTGCGTGCGGATTCGACCGTTTTCATCAAGAGCACTTAAGCAAAGACCAGATTGGCTGATAAAAAACGTTACTCTTCCTTTGATTTCCCCACCCAAAGCAAGGAGAGTTCTTGTGCATTGATTCTTTATATTCAGGTTGTCGGATTTTATACTTACGCCAACACCCTCAAGGCTTTCTGCCGTTTCAAGCAGATGCCTATAATAAACCGAGTTGAGGTCGGTTATAAAAGAGCCGCCGCCCCTATGACCGCTCTGCTTATCTTTTGCGACAAGGGATGAAATCTCCTCTTCCTGAGTTGAAGTAAGAGCATCAGCATTACAACCGTAAACGCTTATACTGCACTTGTCTTCACCGTTGACAAAAATAACACCGTCAAGCGAAAAATGTTCACAGGCAAAGGCTGTCTGTGCCTCAAAGGCATCTGACGAAAGCAAGGCGCAGCCGCCTTGTTTTTTTATTCCCTTTGCAATATTCTGTGCTATTACGAACGAAGAGTCCGACTTGCAATAAAGCACGCCGAGCTTACCGCCAAGCACCCCGGCAACAGCAGAGCCTATATTTTGGGCAACAGCCGGGCTGACGGCAGAATTGAGCACACAGAAAGATTTCATTTTTATCTCCTTTTATGATTAAATTTGTTATGTAAAGTATTTCTCAGTAATTATCTTTGACAAAACCAGTTAATTTTAATCGTTAAGGTTGTAATATTATGATTTAAATGATAAAATATCAGACAGAAATTTTAATCGGGATGTAATTATTTATGAATAACGAACTTAAATTTGTAGAGCTGTTTGCGGACGGCTCTTGTTCCGGCAATCCGGGACCCGGTGGCTGGGGTACCATACTGCGTTTCGGCACAACAGAAAAAGAGCTTTCGGGCGGCGCAAAGGAAACAACCAACAACCGTATGGAAATAACCGCCGTGCTTGAAGGATTGAAAGCACTCAAATACCCGTGCCATGTTAAAATAACAACCGATTCACAGTATGTTTTCAATTCCGTTACTAAGGGTTGGGCTGAAGGCTGGAAGAAAAACAACTGGATAAAAAAAGACAAAAAGCCGGCACTAAATGCCGACCTTTGGGACGAATTGCTGACAGAGCTTGCAAAGCACGTAGTTGAGTTTCAATGGATAAAAGGACACAACGGTCACAGCGAAAACGAGCGCTGTGACGCACTCGCTGTCGCTCAGACCGAAAAGCACAAAGCCGAAAACTAAAGAATAATACAGATAAGACCGCTGCAGCCCTCGTTAATCACCTTTTCGAGCGTTTCCTGCAGCTTCATTCTTGCTTCGCCCGGCATACGGCAAAGCTTGTTGTGAAGCCCTTCGTTTACAAGCTCGCTTAAGGATTTGCCGAAAATATTTGACTGCCAGATTTTAATCGGGTCTTCCTCAAACTCTTTAAGCAGGTAACTGACAAGCTCCTCGCTCTGCGATTCAGAACCGACTATAGGCGCAACCTCGGTTGTGATGTTGGCACGCATCATATGAACAGACGGTGCGGAAGCACGCAGTCGCACACCGTATTTACCGCCCTGCTTCATAATTTCGGGTTCTTCAAGGGTAAGCTCCTCGATTGAAGGCATTACAATACCGTAGCCTGTTGCTTCAACCTCATCAAGTGCATTTCTGAGCCTCTCGTAGGCTCTTTTTGTTTTGTTGAGGGAAATCATTTCATCCATCAGCGCCTGTTCTCCGCTGATTTTTGTACCAGTAACCTCGCTCAGAGTTTCAAAGAAGAGTGATGGGTCGGTCTGTGTGCTGACGGTTGCGCCACCCGTTGCAAGATCCATTTCCCCCACCTTTACAGCAGAAAGATACGGACAGTCACTTAATTCCTTTGCAAACGCAGGCACGTCGCGCACACGCCTGAGCTTAGCTGCGGCAGAGGCAACGGCAGAATCAATACCCGTGCGCACAGGATGACCCGAATTAAGGCTTAACATCCAGCCGGGCAGATTTACACCGACCTGCTTAATCGGGAACTCGAAAAGCACCTGGCGCAGTATTTCTTTTATCTCATCTTCCGACACGGTTTTACAGTTTATTGCAATAACGGGGACACCGTAGGTATTTATAAGCTCTTTTGAAAGCTGTTGTGACCTGGGCGAATCGGGTTCAACACAGTTGAGAAGCACAACAAAGGGCTTACCGAGAGCTTTGAGTTCATCTACTACCCTTTTTTCCGCTTCACAATACTCTTCCCTTGAAATGTCACCGATACTTCCGTCGGTAGTAACGACAAGACCTATTGTGGAGTGTTCGTCAATTACCTTTTTTGTGCCGATTTCAGCCGCCATATTGAACGGAATTTCCTTGTCAAACCAAGGCGTTCTGACCATTCGGGGCTGTTCATTTTCGATATATCCGAGTGCACCCGGCACTATATATCCAACACAGTCAATCATACGCAGTTTGATTTTTACACCGCCCGAAAGAGTTACGCCGACAGCTTCTTCGGGAATGAATTTAGGTTCGGTAGTCATTATTGTTCTGCCTGCGGCTGATTGCGGAAGCTCGTCGGTAGCACGCTCACGCTTGGCGGAATCACTGATATTAGGCAGAACAAGCTCATCCATAAACCGCTTGATAAAGGTAGACTTACCCGTTCTTACGGGGCCCACAATGCCGATATAAATATCACCGTTTGTTCTTGCGGCAATATCGTTATAAATATTCTTCTGTTCCATTTTTTGTTCCTCCTTTTATCAGCTTCGGGGTATGATAAGCATTGTATCGTCGTGCAGTGATTCACCGCTTAACGAATTTCTGCGGCAGACGGCATCGACCGAAGTACCGAAATGCTTTGCAATGTCCCACAGCTTTTCACCTTTATCGGCAAAATAAACAGTAATAGCAGAATGATTATCCTTGGTCTTTTCACCTGACTGAGTAATATCGGTAACGGCAAGATGATTTTTTCGTGAAAACACGCAGCCTGAAGCGTTAAACTGAATCCGTGCGTTGAGCTGTGTACCCTTACCGCTTACCGCAACACCGCTGACACAGACATTCGGCTCGTAATTTATATCCGAAGTATCGGCATTGATATCGGTTTTGTGGCGGTAATCAACCCTTCTGCGTGCAAAGCAGGGCTTATTCTCTGAATCCGTATAAAGAACACAGACTGTAACAGCACCGCTTAATTCAAGCTGAGACTCGGCAAAGGAATTTACACAGGTCAAATCTGTACACCACGCATCAAGCACCCTGCCGACAGCCGCACCCGAAAAATCAAGCTCAGCGGAATTGACAAAGGTTTCGTCGAGCAAAGCCGCAAGACCTTCTTCACACACGCTGTCCTTCTGAAGCTCTAGCTCGTTTACCGTGGAAAAAGCGTCGGACAAAAGCACCGCTGAGACCTTTGAATACCCACGAACAACGGCACAGATACAGGCGGCAACATCAATACGGCGCATCTCGCCGTTTTCATCGGGTTTTAGCTGAATGTCAAGAGAAGAAACCGTAAGCCGAACGTCGCAAAGGCTGTTTTCATCAAGCCCCTGAAGCTCCGCAATCTGACTTATCGGCATAGTATGTTCGGTTTTTGTAACCTCACCCTCCTGCGAACAAAGGGTAACCGCAAGCTGCAAATCGCCTTTAATAAGAGTTTTGTTGCTGACATTTTTTGTCTGTGTGATAACGGGCAGAGCATTAGCGTGAAGAACACTTTTGGCACTCTGTACACCCTCGGGCAGAGGAATAACCTCACTCATCTGAAAGAGTTTTGATGTACAGCCCAGAGAATTGCAGGTCTGTACAGGCTGTTGCCTGAGCTGAATTCCACTTCCGGAAGCAGAACTTACAACCTGAGCCGTTTCACAGCACACAGCAGAAAAAAATATAGCGATACAGCCGTGAACATCCATTCGTCTCGGACTAACGGCTCGGCAGTTGACATAGCTCGTCTTTGCCGTAACCAGCATTGTACTGTCCTCGGGAAGAGAACTCATTTCTACATATTTATTAATCGGACAGGACTGCTCAAAGCAGGATATTCTGTCATCATCGCCGACGTAGATAAGCTTTACCGTTGCATTGCCGACGGCCGTTATACGGTTACCTGTGATATCAACTGCGGTTATACCGGGCTCAACCTCACAGCACAGCACGCTTTTTATATCGCAGCAGTAATCAGGCAGAGTGATATCACAATCAACACTCTGCTCGGCTTTTGCCTCACGGATAACACGGCAAGAGGACAGGTTTTGCTTTTCAACATTAATATCCATCATTTTTACCTCACCTTCAAAAGTATCTGTTGATATTTATGCGTGAGTGGTGCTGATTATTACAAAAACAAAAACCGCCTTAACAAGGACATTCCCTCATTAAGACGGTTTACAAATAAATTTATATTCAGTTAAAAAGCGGTGTGGAGAAATATCTTTCTGCTGTATCGGGAAGGACGGTTACAACCGTTTTGCCCTTGCCGAGCTTCTTTGCAAGGCGGATTGCGGCGGCAACGTTAGTACCGCTTGAAATACCGCAGAGGATACCTTCCTTTGAAGCCAGATCCTTTGAGGTCTGCAAGGCTTCCTCGTCCTTGACTATGCATATATCGTTATAAATTTCGGTGTTGAGGATGGCAGGAATAAGTCCGTCGCCGATACCCATCTGAACGTGAGTACCGATTGAGCCGCCGGAAAGGATAGCAGCGTGCTCCGGCTCAACAGCCCATATTTCAATGTCGGGGTTAGCTTCCTTAAGAGTTTCGCCGATACCGGTAATTGTACCGCCCGTACCGATACCTGAGCAGAAGCCGTGAATGGGAGCGTTTACCTGCTTTAATATTTCAACACCCGTGCAGTTACGCTGAATTTCAACGTTTGCGGGGTTTTCAAACTGCTGGGGGACAAATACGTTTTCGTCCTCTGCCTGCATTTTAAGGGCAAGGTTTAGACACTCTTCGATACAAGCACCGATGTTGCCTGCATCGTGAACAAGAACAACCTCTGCACCGTACTGATTGACGAGCTTTCTGCGCTCCTCACTTACGGAGTCGGGCATAATAATTCTTGTCTTGTAGCCCTTGACAGCACCGACAAGAGCAAGACCGATACCCTGGTTTCCGCTTGTAGGCTCGACAATTATTGTGTCCTTGTTTATACGACCCTGCTTTTCGGCAGCAAGAATCATATTGTATGCCGTTCTGGTTTTGATTGAGCCACCTACGTTAAGGCCCTCAAATTTAACAAGAATCTCGGCAGAATCCTCATCAACCATATTGGAAAGGCGGATAACGGGTGTATTGCCCATCGCCTCAAGAATATTGTTGCAAACCATTATATACACCTCTGAAACGGTTTAATACTTACATACTATTCTGCACTTTTCCATAGTGCAACAGATAAGATTATACAGCATAACGGAAATAATTACAATTTACAATATTTAGAATTATTATTTGTATAAACGCATTATTTTGTGTATTTTTACTTTCTTTTCTTTGAAAGCTTACGGACAATTAATCCTGCAATAATTTGTACGCCACTTATACCCAGAGGAATGAAAACAATATACTGTGCCAATTGCTTCGTATCGGGGTCATTACTGAAAAGGCCGAAGAAGCCAATACCCATAATCACAAATAAAAGACAAGCAAAAGTCCAGACTGCTATTTTAATTAATTTATGTAGCGGTTTACCCTTTGCGCGTTCGGGAATTATAAGCAGCATTGCCTCAAACCATAAATCTATAATTGCATCAACAATAAATTCAAGTACGTCGAATAAAAACACAAAATCACCGCCTTGAAGTTGATTATATCATATCTGTTATAAAACACAATAATATGCACTTGAAAAACAAATTAATATAATGTAAAATGATTTTCAGCAAATTGTAGTTTGGCGAACTTTTTTCCACCTCATCCACCGCCGTTCGGCGGTCCCCCTTCCCCTCAAGGGGAAGGCTGCTAACGTAACCGCTACATCTGAAGGCTTCCCCTACGAGGGGAAGCTGTCGAGCGTATGCGAGACTGATGAGGTGTATGCGGAGCATTTTATAATTGGAGCGAAGCGACCCTTCGTTCTGCACTCTGCGTTCTGCATTCTGCGTTCTGCGTTCAGCTCGCCAAACTGTAATTTTAAAAGGAGTAATTCAATATGATTTATCTTTGCGGGAAAGAAATAGCTGATGAATATTATTCCGAAGAGTTCATGTTTATTATTGATAATCCGAGGTTGCACGACGAGGAAGAATATAATTATGCGCGTAATTTTCTTAAAGAGCTTAACCTCAAGGGCGACTGCGTAGGCTGGTGCACGATAAAAAATCCGGGTTATGAAACAGTAAAAGCTATTGTTGACAAGGCTAAATCAAGAAAAGTAAAAATCAGAGGTTACTACACACTTACTCTTTCGCCTTATTACGAAAACGAATGGTACGATATAAAAGGATACCCTATTTCATCAGCAACCGATATTACGGATAGTCATACCTATACCGACGGTATGAAAGATTATTATCTCGGTGAAATAAAGGCATTTGCAATTCCGAAAAACGCCGCTGTTACCGACATCGGTAATTTTGCAACATTCAGAGAAGATGCTGTAAAGGCGCTTAAAGAAAACGGTTTCAGCGGAGTTGACTTTCTTTGGTTTTACGATTCGGGCAGGTTTGAAGCACCGAACTTCTTTCAGGCATTTCCCGAGTTATGTACTGACAACTGCTACACAGCAGGCAATGTTTACTTCAGTAATCCTGCTTTAAGTGCAAAGGATTTTGAAAATTTTACAGATATATCAAAAATCCTTTTTGAAAGGTGTAAAAATGTATATCTTAATATGCCATATGCAGTTGATGAAGACAGCGTGCCTGACACGGATTTTGTCGGCATATATCCCAAACACACTATAAACAACAGACTGCTTATAAGAAAGCGTTGCCGTGATTTTCTTATAGAATCAGGCTTTGCCAAGCCCGAATATTTCGAGCCTGTCATTACCGTTAGAAATCCAACAGCCAAAAGTGTCAAGCCTTTAATTGCGCTTGAAACCGCTGAATTCAAGCCTATACCGCAGACAATCAAAGAACAGATTAATGACGAATTTGAAAAGCACAAGCGTAAGAAAAAGCCCAAACGCACAGCAACAGAAAAGCTGGCTTTACAGGTTCTTCGCACAGCAAAAAAAGATAATCCCGATTACTATAACAAAAAAGCCGGCGTAAAAGCTTTGGCAGAATTATCCGATGAAAGGCTAACACCCTATTGTAAGATTACTGACGGCGGTACATTGTCCGATGAAT
Organism: Acutalibacteraceae bacterium; assembly: GCA_045654045.1. GTDB lineage: Bacteria > Bacillota > Clostridia > Oscillospirales > Acutalibacteraceae > UBA8612. The sequence goes on along the minus strand of JAZOMP010000096.1, from coordinate 11,682 downwards.
ACACCTTCCTCAGCATAAAAGAAATCAACGAGGAAACAGCAGAGTTTTGGAAATATCAAGCACTTGAAAATACCGACATAATAAGTGCTGGCGCAATTGTGTTTGCAAAAGCGGCAGACGGCGAATACGTACTGTTACTGCCCGACGGCAAGATTGTACGTTACCAACAGGGAGAACTCGGGTTTAATTTCGAATGGGACAACCTGCACTCATTCTTTGTTGAAGTAACAGAATAATTATTAAGGAGAAAAAGCTATGCGAAATCCGCTTGCGGACAGGCTCAGACCGCAGACAATTGAAGATATGGTCGGTCAGCGGCATTTACTCGCCGAGGGTAAAGCGTTAAGGCGTATTATTGATTCGGGTGAAGTACCTAACCTGATATTTTACGGTCCTTCGGGCGTAGGAAAAACCACGCTTGCCGAAATACTTGCAAAGCGTACAAACAAATACTTCTGCAAGCTCAACGGCACTACCGCCTCCACCGCAGATATTAAAGAGATAATTGCACAGTCGCAGACACTTTCGGCAATAAACGGTGTGCTGTTATACCTTGACGAAATTCAGTATTTCAACAAGAAGCAGCAGCAGACCCTGCTTGAATATATTGAGGACGGTTCAATAACGCTTATTGCTTCCACAACGGAAAACCCGTATTTTTACGTATATAATGCCGTACTCAGCCGTTCAACGGTTTTTGAATTCAAGAGCGTTGAGCCGAAAGAAATTGAGTCTGCGGTAATGCGTGCTTTCGATTTCCTTACCAAAGAAGGCGGTATGGAATTCGAGCTTGAGGACGGTGTTATTCATCACATAGCCTGCGGCTGCGGCGGTGACGTAAGAAAGGCTATGAATTCCGCAGAGCTTTGCGCAATGGCAAGCAAGACAGTTGACAACAAGCGAGTTGTTACCCTTGAAATCTGCGAACAGCTGACTCAGAGAAGCGCATTCAAATATGACAAAGAGGGTGACGAGCACTACGACATTGTTTCCGCTTACCAGAAATCAATGCGCGGCTCTGACCCCGACGCGGCTATACACTACCTTGCGCGGCTTCTTGAAGCAGGCGACCTGCCCTCCGCATGCAGGCGTTTGCTGGTTTGCGCAAACGAGGACGTAGGTCTCGCCTACCCCCAGCTTATCCCGATAGTAAAGGCGGCTGTTGACACAGCCTTACAGGTCGGTATGCCGGAAGCAAGAATACCGCTTGCAAATGCCGTTATACTTGTCGCTACCGCACCGAAATCCAACACGGCCTACGCAGCCATTGATTCGGCACTTGCAGATATAAGGAACGGCAAAAACGGTCCTATTCCGAGAACGTTGCAGAACAAGCACTTTGACGGTGAGGACAACGACCATAAGGGACAGTTCTACAAATATCCGCACGACTATGAAAACCGCTGGGTCAAACAGCAATACCTGCCCGATGCGCTCAAGAACAGAAAATACTACGAGTACGGCGACAACAAAAACGAGCAGGCGGCAAAGTCTTACTGGGACAAAATTAAGAAATAAAGCGTTGAGGCACACTTCACAAAGAAGTGTGCCTCAGTTTTACTATAAGATTTACTTGATTTTTTCAAAGGCTTCCAGCCAGAGACGCTTGATAAGCTCGTGACCGCATTCGCCGGGGTGAACACCGTCACCCGTCCAGTAAGAAGCAGGAGCTTTTTTACAAGCCTCGTCAAAAGCGGGCTGAAGCTCAATAAGAGCAAGGTCGAACTTTTCTGCAATGCGTTTTACTGCAGCTGATTTCTGGGCAACATCTTCCCTGAAGGTATTATACTTAGTGGGCTTCTCTTCGGTATTGCATGAGCCGCTTCCTTCAAGAACGAAAGGAGCAATAAGTATAAGCTTGGTTTCAGGACAGGCTTCCTTAATTTCTTCGATAAGCATTGTGTAAATTTTTTCAAACTTTGCTGTATCAACACCGTTGTCGTCGTTAATCTCGTGCCAGGTATCGTTTACGCCGATATAAATACTTGCGTAATCGGGCTTGAGATTAATAAAATCCATTTTGATTCGTGCATACAAATCAACAATTCTGTCGCCGCTTACGCCACGGTTTATAAACTCATATTCGCCGGGACACTCAAAGCCGAGAGAAGCCTTGATAAGGTGGGGATAGCCTAAGCCGAGGTGATAAAAATCACTGCGTCTTCTGTCGCAATCGGTAATTGAGTCGCCCTGAAAAAGAATTCTTTTTGTCATGATAATCACTCCGTAAAAATATTTATTAATATCAACTTATTTTTTCATTTCCATATACGGCAAAACCGTATATCCGTTTTTGCGGTAGAGTTTTACTGCGCCCTCGTTTTCCTCTTCGACCTCGAGGCGGAATATTGAATCGGGGTATTTTTCCTCAATCAGCTTAAAAAACGCCGATCCCATTCCCAGCTTTCTGCACTCGGGAGAAATATACAAATCCTCAACCCAGATACAGGGTTTACCGAACTCTGTGGAAAAGCTTTTTGCAAGCATTGCGTAGCCCTTTACGATATTTTCCATTGTGAAAACGTAACCCTCAATATACGGGCTGTCACTTAAACAGGCATTAATATCGGCAAGGAAGATTTCGTCCGAACCGTTTGTGAAAACCGCAGGCGAAGAATAAAACTCACGCATTAAAGCAAGCACGGCTGATTCATCATCTGCCGCAATTGGTCTGATTTCAAAATCCGTTACCACTCTCTGATTACCTCGGGGTTGGCAAATATTTCGTCGAGCTTATTGAGTAGCGGCACAACGTCCGCAAAGCCGCCTATTCTGTGGTCAAACATAATGTTAATAGGCAGAATTTTCTTTGTGCCGATGTCCACCTCACCCTTTTCGTTGCGGAACACGTAGTCCTTATCCTGCATAGAGCACAAAGCCATAATAAACACCTGAGGATAAAGAATTGGTGCGTATGTAATATTACCCGCAAGACCTTTGGAAAGCGTTCCCAGATTGGTAAGGCAGACCGAGCCCTCGTTGAGCTCGTACATCTGTAAAGACTTTGCAGGGTCACGGTCAGCATGCTCGAAAAGACCCGAAAACTTGGCAACCTTGAATTTGCCGAAGTAGCCGGTATAAATCTGTGCAGCAGTTGAGCGAAGCTTACCCTTACAGATAAAGCCGATTATACGCTGTAGAATAACGTCAAAGAGTACCCTGTCAACGTCTGTTGTTTTAAGTGCCTCCAACATTCTGTCAATTTCTGCCTGAAGCTCTTTTAAGTTCATTTCTTCAACATTGCGCACCTTTATCGGGAAGGTTTCACCCGTTTCAAGAAGCACGGGCATAGCGATATCGATATGCTTTTTAATAATAAGTCTGCCGCTTGAAGAAAGCGGACGGTAATCCATATGAGCATTGAGCCTGGGCGCAACCTTGAGACCCTCGGCAAGCACACGCATCATAAGCGTATTGAAAGAAAGCTTATAGTCGCAATTCTTCTTGAGATTCTGAAATTCCTCCCAGAATTTTGTGATATCCGCTTCGTAATTATAACCGCCAGCAGGTATATTCTGCTGGGCGTTAGTGAGAACGTTGCCCGATACCCTGCCCTTAATTTTGAAATATTCTACGGTGTCGCCGTCCATGGGCCTGGTAAGCGCACCCGCCATGTATTCCTTGAATGTCATTTTTATATCCCCCTGTTTTTAAAAGCAGGAATATTATACAATACAATTCGACAAATAACAATAAAAAAATTCAAATCTCAACAACCGAAACATAAGGTCTGTGGTCAGAGAGAACAATTTCGGGAATATCGGCCCAAAGCACGGAGATATCCTTACTTGTGAACATATAATCTATTTTGATTTCGGGTTTGTCCGACGGGAAGCTCAGCTTATCGCAGTCAAAAACATGAGCCGTATCGTACAATTGCTCTTTTATATAGTCAAGCACCGGGTTTTCGGGAGTGGCGTTGAAATCGCCCATCAGCACGCAACGCTCTGACGGCAGATTATCGCAAACTGTTTTAACTGCGTTCACCTGCTCTTCGGGATTCAAGCCAAAATGGGTTACAACAACATTCAAGCCGCCTGCAACATCAATTTCAGCCTTTAACAAACAGCGTGTTTCGTAATTATGCGTACCGTTTCTTGTTTCGGGGTCAGGTATCATAATTGTTTCGGCAGATTTTATCGGATAGCGTGAAAGCAAAGCGTTTCCGTAGGGCGAAGTACCGCCGACGTAAATAGCACGGGCAAAATAATAGTGATAGCCCAGCCTTTCTGCAAGTGCTTTCGCCTGCGCAGTATAACCGGGAATTATGCCCTTTCCCCTGATTTCGTTGAGGCCGATTATATCGGCACCGCTCGTTCTGATAACATCTGCAAATGCATCAAAATCGATTTTCTTTGTTATGTAGTTTTCGCAATGCAGAACATTGTAGCTCATTATTTTAAGCTTCATAACATCTTCTCCTTAAGATAACACAAACTTATCCTCTTCCTGTAAGTCAAGCATTTCAATCGCTCTTGCAAAGTTTCCTGCGGTTTGGACAAACTCTTTGGGATGGTGGGCATCACTTCCGCAATAGAACTTACAGCCGCATTCTTTAGCAATCCTGTACGGTCTTAAAACCGTCTGAGCTTCATCATCGGCAAAGCCCATATCAAAGGCGTTGAGTTCAATACCGACTCCAAGCTCTGCTGCATTGGAGAAAAGACGTTCCATTTCTTTAGCAGGTATAAGTTCAAGAACCTTCAGATATTCTTCTCTTTCCGGAGCAATAAGCGAGCAGGTAAGATGCGCTATGCCTACCTTGTGAAAAGGCAGCTCCATACCAAGCACGGCATCAAGCCTCTTCACCCAAGCTTTCGCACGGTTTTCGGGAGAGCTTGTTTCTTCTTCAGTGAGGGTGTAACCTCTCATATGAAAATGTGTTGTGGGAATCACAATAAAATCAAAAAGGTCAAATCTCGCTTTTGTCACACCGAGTTTCAAAGAACTGTTAAGCTCCGTTTCACAGCCGAACAGGAATTTCACACCATCCGCCTGCGGCAAGGGCAGCGCAGCAGCAATGTGGGCAAAGTTCTGCTGTGCATACCAACCTGATGCACCGTCAGTTGTTTCGTCCCAGAAATGGTCGGTCAGGCAAATTGTTTTCAGGGAATTTTCAACAGCATACTGCAAAATTCTTTTAGCAGTATGCTCGGGGTCTTTGGAGCAAAGCGATACCTGAGAATGGATATGCAAATCGTGGTCAAAGGTATATTTCATGCTTAATCTCCCCTTGAACTGAAATTTATGAATTCAATATATCACAACGAATTTATTTTTTCAATCTTGAAAATATCTTTAAACTAATATATAATGACTTTATATGTTAAAAGGATGTGCTTATTATGACATTTGAAATAAAAGGCAATCAGTTTTTAAAGGACGGTGAGCCGATAAAGCTCATTTCGGGTGCGGTGCACTATTTCCGCAACCTGCCTGACACGTGGAGAGATATATTCAGAAAAATGCGCGCAATGGGCTGCAACTGCGTTGAAACCTACTGCGCATGGAATATGCACGAAAAGAAGCCCGGCGAATTTGACTTTGACGGTATACTTGACATTGCCAAGTTCATTAAAACCGCCGCAGAAGAAGGGCTTATGGCTATAGTCCGCCCCGGTCCGTATATCTGTGCCGAGTGGGAATTCGGCGGACTGCCGTGGTGGATTCAAGCAGACGAAGAAATTGAAATCCGCTGCTCCAACAAAGCATACATAAAGTATTTTGACCGCTACCTTGACAGGCTTCTTGCCGAAATAAAGCCTTTGCTTTGCACCAACGGCGGAAACATCATTATGCTTCAGTGCGAAAACGAATACGGCTACTACGGTGATGACAAAGAATACCTCAGCTATCTGCACGACGGCTACAAAAAGAAAGGTATGGATGTGCCGCTCTTTACTTCCGACGGCTCAAGCGAGGACAACCTGCTTGACGGCTATATTCCCGGCACACTCACAACACTCAATTTTGGCAGCAGGGTTGAGGAAAACTTCCGCGCACACAACAGACTTTTCCCTGACCAGCCTAAAATGTGTATGGAAATGTGGAACGGTTGGTTTGATGCATGGGGTGACGATAAGCACCACACAACATCGGCAGAGGATTATGCAAAATCCGTTGACGATATGCTGACCATAGGCAGTCTTAATATGTATATGTTTATAGGCGGCACTAACTTCGGCTTTATGAGCGGAGCAAACCACTACGAAAAATTCCTGCCGGACGTAACAAGCTACGATTATGACGCAATGCTTACCGAGTGCGGTGACATTACGCCGAAATACAGAAAAATCAGAGAAATCATACAAAAGCACGTACCGAGCGACCTTCCCGAAATTCCTGCCGACAGACAGAAAAAGGCTTACGGCAGGTTTGAGCTGACGGAATTTGCAGGCATTTTCGACAGCCTCGACAGACTTTCAGCACCGATTCATTCCGACGTACCGCTCTGCATGGAAAAATACGGCCAGGGCTACGGCTACATCGCCTACCGCACAAGACTGAACAGAGATTACGATGACGTTCCCCTTTCGTTTGAAAGCCTCGGCGACAGAGCGCAGATTTATATTAATGACGAGCTTGTCGGTATGGTATATATCAACGACAGCCTTGAAATTAATATTTCGGCAAAGCAAGGCGATATTCTTACCGTACTTTGCGAAAATATGGGCAGAGCTAACTTCGGCCCGAAGATGATGCGCAAAAAAGGCATTGCAGGAAGATGTCTTCTTGACGATAAAATACATTTCAACTGGGAGGTTTATCCGCTGTGGATGAACAACCTTGAAAAAGTTGAATATTCAAACGAAATGCCGAAAGAAAAATCCGTTTTCTTCAAAGGTAAGTTCAGTATTGACGAACCCTTTGATACTTTCATAAAGCTTGACAATTTCACAAAGGGCTTTGTAACGGTAAACGGCTTCAACCTTGGAAGATATTGGGAAATCGGCCCGCAACAGACGCTTTATCTGCCCGCCTCCCTGCTGAACAAGGGCGAAAATGAAATTGTTATATTTGAATCCGACGGCGTTAAAGGCAAGCCTGCATTTGAGCTTGTTGACAAGCCTATACTTGGTTAAATAAGGAGCAGTATTGATTTGAAGAAGTTTATGATAACGATACTTGCCGCTCTTGTCGGCTCTCTGGGCTACGTTGTTGTTGACCAGTCCATAGAAGACCGTATGGCGGTATTAGAGGAGCAAGTGCAGGAATTGCAGGAGCAGAACTCATCTTTAATTGATAAGAATTCAGACTACAGTGAAAAGCACTCGCAGTCAAACGAAGAGCATTCTGTTTTTATAGAAAAGTTTTCCGAAGCACAAGAGCAACACTCTGTCTTTGAAGAAAAACACACAGAAATGCAGACGCAGCTTGAAAGCATTTCTTCGCAGGTTAACCAGGCATTTGAGGAGCTTGAAGAGCTTAACTCACGCTACAACGAAATCAAAAACAAACACACGAAATTCATCTACCCTGCCGAGTTCAAAAGCAGACTCAAGCCCGATATATATAAAATGAGCTACGGTGAATATTACGCCGACTTTAAAATAACAGAGCACAGAATAAAAGGCGGCAAGGAAATTTACCTTTCACCTGACGGTAACGACAAAAATCCCGGCACCAAGGACGCTCCGAAGCGCACTTTCAAGGCGGCTTTTGCCGAAAAGGACTGCACAACAATTTATCTGCTTGAGGGTACCTACCGTTACGGCGAGCATTACACTGCAAGCTATGATCTCGCAGGCAAAAACCTGATCGGTATCGGCAAAGTAAAACTTAACAACGTTGGTAAGGACGGCAGCTCATGCCTGCATTCAAGCGGTACAGCCTATCTTGAAAACCTTGAAATAAGCGGCTACACCAAATGCTTCTACGCTACACTCGGCCTTAACGAATACCTTTACATTTATAAGTGCAGCTTCCATGACTGTGAGGGAGGAAATGCGCTTTCAATCACGGGAGGCAACTCCTACCTTGTAGAGTGTGAAGTTTATAACGCATATCTTGACGGCTTTAACTACCACAAAAACACTAACGAAAACGTTGTCCCCTGTGCCGTTGAAATCGACTGCAAGGCTTACAATATAGGCAACAGCACAAACCACTCCTGCAACGCTTCAACAATACATGACGGTGGCTCGATTATCCGTATCGGCGGCGAATATGAAGGCTGCCACGGCGGTAACATTGCCGACACGGGTACAAACGAACAGGTACGCTCTTACAGCCTGAATCTTGGCGTATATTCACACGGCTCAACACAGTCCAACCCTGAATACCCCACGTTCAACAGCAGCTTCTGGTCACGCTGTACAATGATGTGGCTGTATGAGTGCAAGTCCGATTCAAGTTCTTACGACATAACGGCATTGTCTTATTCTTCCGTTTACACAACGGGAATGAACACAGACAAACTTTTCAGCGAAAAAACAAACTACACCGATAATTCATCAACAATTACAGAAAAATAAGCAAAAAAGGAACAGTCGGCACTGTTCCTTTTTTTATATTTACAAATTGTTATAATTCAGTTTTTGAAGCCTTCACGCATAAATTGTTTTAACGAAGTTAGCGTCCTCGTCGACCATATCGAGAGAATCTATGCCGTATTCAGCCATAACAGCCTGCCAGCGTTCAGTCATACCAACGTCATACTCGACGGGCTTGAAGCCGGAGGAAAGGTAGCTCTTGACAGCACCCTTGCGCCATTCGTCGGTAGTGAGGAAAATGTATTTTACGCCCTGTGCGGCTAACTTTTCAATAGCCTTATTGTTGAGGTATTTCCCAAGACCCTTACCTCTGAATTCGGGAATCATACCGACCATATGAACCTCGCCGCAGTTCTTTTCCGGGTGGAAAATTGCGGTAATAGTTGCAACGTGTCTGCCCTCGTAATCGAGGAAGAAAAGGTCAGTTTCCTCAACGCAGTCCTTGCGGAATTTGATTCTGTCGTCATAGGTTTCTGCACCTTCATCATCGCTGATAAGACCGTTACGGCAGCATTCGCACCAGGCAAGTTTATCGGATTCATCCTTATACTGCGAGAAAGAATAGCCCTCGGGCAGAGTAAGCTCCCTGATAGGTGTGCCTGCCAACCAATACATTTTAAGCTGTGCCATATATATCACCTCATAAATTATTCGTAAAAATATCAATAACAATAATATATAAATAAAGTTTAAAAGTCAAGAATTAAGCGGGATTTTTACACATAAAACTATAGACCTTAAAACTGTATTATGCTAAAATCAATATAATATGATTTAACCGAAAGGAAAAAACAATATGTACAGACAGCTTTTGGCTTTGAGTGTTAACGAGCAATTCGGAGTTGACACGAAAACACAGATTAAAATGTTCAAGGAAGCGGGCTTTGACGGCTTTTTTACACCGTGGAAAAGCGGCGACCCGATTGAAGAATATGCCGCTTACGCTAAAGAAATCGGTATGATATACCAATCAATCCACGCACCATTCAACAAATCCGACGATATGTGGCACGGTGATGAGGCTCTTGCAAAAATTGCGGTTGACGAGTTAATTGAATGTGTTAAGGTTTGTGAAAAAAACGGTATTCCCGTTATGGTCTGCCACACATATATAGGCTTTGACGATAACAGAAAGCCCAACAGAAAGGGACTTCAAAGGTACGCAAAAGTTGTTGACGAAGCAGAAAAAAGGAACGTAAAAATTGCCTTTGAAAACACCGATGGCGAAGAATACCTCGCCGCACTTATGGAGCAGTTCAAGGACAGAAAAAACGTAGGCTTCTGCCTTGATACCGGGCACGAGATGTGCTACAACTTTTCAAAGGACCTGCTCGCACTTTACGGCGATAGGCTGATTGCGACCCACCTCAACGACAACCTCGGTATAAGCGATTTTAACGGTCACATTTTCTGGACAGACGATTTGCACCTGCTGCCCTTTGACGGAATTGCAGACTGGGATTACATTGCAAAAAGGCTTGACGAACACGGCTACAAGGGAATAATGACCTTTGAGCTTAACACAAAATCCAAGCCCGGAAGACACGAAAACGACAAATACGGTGAAATGCCGCTTGAACAATACCTTGCCGAAGCGTACGGCAGAGCCTGCAAAGTAGCGGCAAAGCGAAAAATAAATATGAAATAAATGTAAATGTTCACAAAATCGTAACTAATTCAGCTTTAATATCTGCTAATATATAACAAAGCTTTATATAAGGGAGATATGGACTTATGGATTGGAAAAAACTTATCGCCAAAAAGAACGAAGCTGCAAAATATATGGTTAAGGAAATAACCTATATCTGCAAGAACTTCGAAAAGAGACCGCCCGGCTCAAAGGGCGAAGAGCAGGCTTGCCGCTATATGGCACAGGTGCTCAAAGACGACTGCGGCTGTGAAAAGGTTGAGGTTGAATCCTTCAAGGAAAACCCCCGTTCCTTCTACGGCTGGATTTACTTTACAATTACTTTCGTTCTTCTTGCTTTCGTTGCACTTTTCTTCTTCCCGCTTGCAAGTATAGCACTTATCGCTGTCGGTCTGTGGCTGGTTCTTGCACAGTTCGGCGTTTACAAAAAGTTGCTTGATCCCGTTTTCCCCGAGGAAACAGGACACAACGTAACAGCTATAAAAAAGTGTACAGGCGAAACCAAGAGAAGAATTATCTTCAACGGTCACCCCGACGTTGCCTGGGAATGGCCCGTTAACTACGCACTCGGCGGTGTAGGCTTTGAAGGCCATGCAATTCTTTGCGGTGTCGGTGCAATTTACTACCTCGTACTCGCAATTGTTTACATAGCAAAGAACGGCATCGGCTTCGGCGTTGCAGACGTAGCTGACCCCGTTGTTAAGGCTATGCTCGGCGGTATTGCGTTCCTCCCATTCCTTATTGGTCTTTACTGGATGGTCAACTACAAGAGACCCGTTGACGGCGCAAACGACAACCTTACAGGCTGTTATATGGGTATTGCCATTCTCAAGGCACTCAAGGATGAAGGCATTGAGCTTGAGAACACCGAAATCGGCGTTATTCTTACAGGCTCCGAGGAAGCTGGCCTCCGCGGTGCAAAGGCATGGTGCGAAGCTCATAAGGGCGAATTTGACGACGTTCCCACCTTTATTTACGCATACGACACAATTCACGACCCGAAATACCTTATGGCAAACTACCGTGACCTTAACGGTACGGTAAAGGCAGACGCAGAGGTTGCAGACCTGTTTATGGAAGCTTGTAAAGAGCTTGATATCAAGTGCGCAAAGGGTATGGTTCCCCCTCTTGGCGGTGCTACTGACTCAGCAGCATTTGCACAGGCAGGCTTCAGAGCAGCAGGTATCACAGGACTTAACCATAAGCTTGAAAGCTACTACCACACAAGAAGAGATACCTATGACAATATGGACGAAAAGGGTCTTGCAGACTGTTGGGCAGCAAGCATCAAGGTTCTTGAAATGTTTGACAAGGGCGCAAAGCAGTAAAAGTTACATAAAAGATTTAAAGGTGCGTTATCCGAGGATAGCGCACCTTGTTTTTATGTTATTTAGTTATGAATTGATAACTGTGAATTTATTTTCGCCTGCGGTAAGGGTTGTTTTATATTCTCCGCACTCAAACTCTGCTGTTTTGTTTTCGGGGATAACTACTGTAAATTCAACGCTGTCCGCTGTTTTTTCGTAAGACACGGTTATTTTT
>JAZOMP010000095.1:0-10174 GCA_045654045.1 Acutalibacteraceae bacterium | reverse complement strand
AATAAAAGGAGCACACTAAAGTGTACTCCTTTATTTTGGTGACCCGGACGAGAATCGAACTCGTGTTACCGCCGTGAAAGGGCGGTGTCTTGGCCGCTTGACCACCGGGCCGTATGAGCCGAGTAATTAACTCGGCTGTTGGTGGTAGCGGCAGTGGGGCGTGAACCAACGACACGCCGGGTATGAACCGAATGCTCTAGCCAACTGAGCTATGCCGCCATAAAGCTTGTTTATTATATTATAACCAAAAGCATTTGTCAATAGTTATTTATAAAAAAATTACATTATTTTTCAAAAAAAGTCATCTCCCGATAAGAGTGATGACTTTTTGTTTATTATTCTGTTCCGTCGGTAAAGTTTTCTTCCTTGAAGCGCAGAATTTTCTTTGAAGCGCTCTTGATGAATTCCTTACGGCGAAGGGTGAAGCTACGGATGTGCTTATACTGCGGAAGCTTTCTGTTGACTTCCTTGACAACCTCTTTGAAAAGGGTCTGCAAGTCATCTTCGGTATAATCGTCCTTGCCCAAAACAGCTCTTACTTCCTCGTCATCGGGGAAGATTGAAGCCTTGACAATTGTTTCGCCCTTTGCGTTTGTGTCTGCGTAAACCATAGCCTCATTTACAACTGAATTGAGGGTAAGGTGGTACTCAAGCTCTTCGGGGTAGATGTTTTTGCCGTTTTCGGTAACGATAACGTTTTTGATTCTGCCGCTGATATAGAATCTGCCCTTTTCGTCAAGCCTTGCAAGGTCGCCCGTGTGGAGGAAACCGTCGCTGTCGAGAACTTCGTCGGTTGCCTGCTGGTTTTTGTAGTAGCCGAGCATTACCATTTTGCCCTTTACGCAAAGCTCGCCTACGCCTGTCTGCGGGTCCGGGTCAATAATTTTTGCTTCGGTTTCGGGCAGAGCAAGACCGACTGATTCTGCAAGGTGGAGCTTGTCGTTGTTCATAACGGCAAGGGGTGCACACTCTGTCAGACCGTAGCCGAAAAGAATCTGAATGCCAAAGGCATCGAAATCACGAAGAATTTCGGGGCGGATTGGTGCCGCACCGCAGATGATAAGGCGCATATTGCCGCCGAAGGCCTCCTGAATTTCCTTGAAGAAAACCTTCTTGAGGTCTATGCCGATTTTGCCGGCAGCCTTACAGACCTTGGAGCCTATCTTGAACATAAGCTCGCCGTGGGGCTTTGCCTTGATGCGCTGCATAAGGCGGCGGTGTACGGTTTCGAGAATAAGCGGAACGGCAACAAATATGGTGGGAGAAAATTCCTTCATATTTTTAAGAACGTACTTGAAGCCGTCGCAGAAGGTAACCTTTGCTCCGCAGTAGGGAGCAAAGAAAAGAATAATTGTGCTTTCGTAGGTGTGGTGCAGGGGGAGCATTGAAATGCCGCAGTCCTCGGGATAGATCTTGAGAACGCTCATTGCGGACATAATCTCAAAGCAGAAGTTGCGGTGGCAGAGCATAACGCCCTTTGCAGCACCGGTAGTACCCGAGGTGAAAAGAAGGGTGCACATCTTGTCCGGGTCGATTTCAGCGTCAAGGAAGCGTCTATCGCCCTTGGCAAGAAGAGCCTTGCCCTTGGCAACAAGCTTAGAAAAGCTGAGTATACCGTCTTCATCCTCGTCGTAATCGAAGCAGACAATCTGAATTTCGGGGTCCATCTCGTCTCTTACAAGTGTGTTAAGCAGAAACTTGTCGCAGAAAATAAGCTTGGTTTCCGACATTTCGAGAATGCCGTTGATATCGGGGAAAAGAAGCTCTTTATCGATGGGTACAATAACACCTGTACCATTGACAACGCTCATATAGCTCAGCGCCCATTCATATCTGTTGTTTGCAGATACGGCAATGTGCTTGTCCTTGTAGCCCATTTCGATAAGCGCCGTGCCGAGAGCATCGATATCGTTACAGTATTCGTTATAGGTGATGTATTGCATACCGCTTTTGTCACGCTTTTTAATTTCAAAAGCGTAGCGGTCGCCGTAAAGCTCCTTGGTTTGTGCCATAAGATCCTTAAGGTCGCGTACCGGTCTGACCTTGTAAAAGGATTTGGTAGGCGGAGCGTAAATTTCGTTTCGTGTGTTTTTTCCCATTTTATACTCCCGTTGTGTGAAAAATCAGCATATAAAAAACAATATTGAACAGTATATCATTGTAAAGGAGCTTCCTTAAATTAAACTTAATTTCCTTAAAAATTTTTTAACAATTTTTTGGAAAAATACCTCTGCGTTTAAATAAAAAAGCTGCTTTATTTTTGAATCAGAATTATAGCCGTATAGAATTTTATCATATTATTCCCCGAAGTCAATACAAAAACGCATTTTGTAACTATTTGTAATCATTCCAAAAAAGAAAAATAAAAAAGAAAAAGCAAAAGAAAAAGAGCAGCCCGTACGGACTGCTCTTTGGGTATTTTTGTCGCAATTACTGTTCTACAGTATAAACGCTGACCTTCTTGCGGTCGCGGCCCATACGCTCGAACTTAACAACGCCGTCAACCTTTGCGAAAAGAGTATCGTCAGAACCCTTACCGACATTGGTGCCGGGATGGATGTGAGTGCCACGCTGTCTTACAAGGATGTTGCCTGCAAGAACAAACTGACCGTCAGCACGCTTTGCGCCGAGTCTCTTGGATTCGGAATCACGGCCGTTACGGGTGGAACCCATACCTTTCTTGTGAGCGAAAAGCTGAATGTTTATCTTAAGCATTTGTGTTACCTCCGTAAATTACTTTTATGCTGCGAGGGTATTCCTTCGCAAGCGCTCTTATGTGAGCTTCGAGCCCGTCAAGCAATTTCACGCTTTGTGCGTCCTCTTCAGTTAAAACAAGTGACATAAAGCCGTCGTCTACCGAAATTTCTGCCTTGGCGCCGAATGAATCGGTTATCGTGTTTGCGGTGAGGTAGGCTGCCGAGGAAACTGCGGCGCAGACAATATCCTGCCCCTGCTGAGCGTATCCTGCGTGACCCGAACACTCAAACCCGATATTGATTTTGCCCGAGCGGACAAACTTAAAGCGAATCATGGTTAAACTCAGCCGTTGATAGCTGCGATTTCAACCTTGGTGTAGGGCTGTCTGTGGCCCATCTTACGCTTCTCGTTCTTCTTGGGCTTGTAGGTGAAGACAACAATCTTCTTGCCCTTACCGTTCTTGATTGCCTTTGCGGTAACTGTTGCACCATCAACGTAGGGAGCGCCAACCTTGATGGAGTCGTCGGAGCCAACTGCGATAACCTTGTCGAAAACGATTTCGCTGTCTGCTTCAACATTGAGCTTCTCGATGAAAAGTGTGTCGCCGGCAGAAACTTTATACTGCTTGCCGCCGGTCTCAATGATTGCGTACATTTTTTTACCTCTTTTAATAAGTCTCGCTATTCAGGGGTACCGCCCGTGAGCAGGCGGATTTAGGCGCAACTATAGCGCAACCCGTAATATGCGGCTTTAGTATAATAGCATAAGAAAAACAAGATGTCAACAGTTTTTTAAATTAATTGCAATTTAAAAAGAGAGGGCTTTCCCTCTCTTTTTGTTAGCTCTCTTTTTTCTTGTGTCTTAATCTTAATACAATTACTACCGCAATGCCGAGCAGCATAACAAGCACGATAGCGGCGGCGGCAATGTTTTCGCCTGCCCAGAAGGGGATTTCCGTTACGTGTGTTGAAGTGTTGACGGGAGTGATTTCAAGCGCAGGGAAATTTTCGCCGTCGAAGGTTTCGGCGTGCTCAATTTCAAGGCCGAGTGTAACGTAGTGGTTACCTCTGGGCTTGAAGCTCATACGGCAGAGTGCGCCCTCCTTGTTGAGCGCTTGAGTTGCGGTGTAGCTGATTTTGAGCTTTCCTTCCTCAACCTGTGTTGCGATAAGGTAGGGTGATACCTCCTGTGCGGCATCGCCTGTAACGACGCTGCCCTCAACAAACTCTATTTTGTCACTTTCGTAGGTAATGAAAAATTCGGTTGTGTAGAGTGCGGAGTTGGCGGTGATATCAACCTTTACGTCAAGGTTGGAGTTTTCGGGCTGAAATGCGTCAAGCGAAAGGTGAGTGCCTGCGGCTGAAGTGTTTGAAGCAAAGCAGAGGCAAAGCACGGCAATGAGCAGAACACTTGCAATTTTTTTCATAAAAGTCCTTCTTCCTTACCATCAATTTATGATAGAGCTGTAGGGCAGGGGCTCGCTCCTGCCGTAAAGTCTGATTGAACTTATCGGAAGGAGCAAGCCCCTTCCCTACATTTTCTAAAAACGGTCGCAGTTGTCTGACTGCGCCCGCTCCGGGTTTTGTTATAAAGACTTTATCCGTAAGTTATCGGATTACTGCTTCTTGCTGAGGATGAAGAGGCAAACGCCTGCGCCTGCAACAGCGGCAACGATAACTACGATGATGACAATCTTCTTGACGTCTATGCCGTCGTCGTCCTGCTCAGCCTCTGTTGTTGTTTCGTCAGCAAAGGTGTACTGGAAGAGAGTTGTTGTTTCCTCGAGTGAGATTTCCTCGGAGGAGGACAGCTCTTCTGTTACGGGCTCTGTTGTTGTTACCTTGTTAGCGGGTCTGTAGGGTCTCTTTGTTGTAGCAACGGGCTTCTTTGTTGTTTTTACAGGAGCCTTTGTTGTTGTGGGACGTTCGTCACGTGTAACGATTGTGTAATCGGGGGTTTCGGTAGTGGTTGCTTTTGCGGTTGTGGTCTCGCCGTCTTTACCTGTTGTTGTTTCGTTGTTAGCTGTTGTGGGAGCAGCTGTGGTTGTAGGAGCGGCTGTGGTTGTGGGAGCTGCAGTAGTTGTAGGAGCTGCCGTAGTTGTGGGAGCAGCTGTGGTTGTGGGAGCGGCTGTAGTTGTTGTTACGTTGTCCTCAGCCTCTGCAGCGTGGACAAGTACGGTTGTGCCGAAAACCATAATGGCACACATAACAAGCATAATTGATTTGGTAATAATCTCTTTCACTTATGTAATCTCCTTTAACAAATGTATTTGTTTTTATCGGATTCTCCCGATACTTTAACCTTATTATAAACATTATTTTTCGGTTAGTCAATAAAATTTTAAAATTGTAACTATTTGTAACTATTTTGTAACTGTTTGAGAAATCTTCACAAATTCGCTGTTTTCAACCCATAAAGTGGAGTGTACGCTCATTGAACTGTGGGAAAGAATTGAAATTGTAATCCGTCCCGTGTCCCAACGCTTCATAAGAGCGTTTGTGGAAAAGCGGACGGTCTGGATATCGCTGTATTTGAAAAAACAGCTTTTTTGTGAGAGGAAGCCCTGTGAGTAGGAGAAAATGTTTTCGTCCGACTGTAAGGCTTTTGCTTTGTGGCTGAGTACGGCGAAAACCGCACCGAGCAGGATTATAACGGGGCACAGAGGAAGCCACACAAAGGCGGCGGCAACACCGACTGCACCGAAGCAGAGCAGATATTTTGCCATAGCCGCAAGCAGACCGCTTTTGTGCTCGGGCGTTTTTTCGCCCGTACAGCTGAAATCAGCCGCACAAACGGCAAGAATTTTTTCAAGCTCGTTTTCTTTTACAAGCAGACTTATCTGCGGGGTTTCCTTTTTGTCGTTGCCAAGTCCGATTACGGCAACCTCAGCAAAGGCAAGCCCCGAAAGCCTGGCAAGCACGGGACGGCGCACGGTGAGTGCGTTTATTTTATCTGTTTCAAAGGAATAGCTCTTTTTGCGAAGAAGACCTGAGGAGATAAAAATACTTTTTTCGTCGCGCTCAATTCTGAATTGGCACGCCGACGTAATCTGCATAACAATTCCTGCAAGCCAGCCGAGTACCGAAAGACCGAGAACAGGTAAGGCATGAGTGAATATATCGCCGTCGAGGAATTTTCTGTCAAAAAAAGCACCGATAAGAATCAAAGCACCTACACCGAGGTACAGAACAACGGGCTGACTTAAAATTACGTGGCGCACAGCCTGTGCGTTTGTAAAGGCGAAAACGGTTTCTCTCGTTTCCTGCTGTGACTGCTCCTCTTTTTTAGCTGAAAGCAAAGCCGCTTCAAACGCTTTCGCTTTCTCAAGTGTGAGTACGAAGGTGAAATCCGTCTGGCTTGCGGTTGCCGCCGAATTGATGTCTAACTTTATTTTTGCCGTGCCGACTAAGCGCTCAAAAATATTGCGTTCAAGGTTTACTGTGGCAATGTTTGAAAGCGGCAGACGGGAATTTTTTTTCATCAGTGTGTTTCTTTCAAAAACAAGGTGCTCGCCGTCAATATAAAAGCAGGTTCTGTACCAGCGAATAAGCGACCACAGCGGAAAAAGAAGCACACTAACGGCAAGCACACCGAAAATTACTGCAACCGTTTCGTTCTGCGAGCCGACAACGGAATAAACAAGGCGGAGCCAGAATTGCTTCGAAAAAATATTCTGTCCCGAGGTGAATGCCTCATAAAGCGCAGAATAAGCAAAGGTAAGCACAACAACGCCTGCCGCACCCATTTGCTCGAGAACTATTGAAATATGGTTTCTCGTCGGCTTACTGAACATCGTCCGCGCCTCCGAGCTTTTCTCTTATCCGTGTGTTCAGGTGCAGGGCAATTTCTTCAGCCTTTTCCTCGTCGAGGAAGCGGAAGGTTGCCGTAGACCCTGCGGTAATAACGCTTACCTTTGCCACGCCGAAGGCAGAATCAATCGGACCTTTGCTGACACTTATCTGGTGAATGCGGTCAATGGGTACAAGAGTGCGCCTGATAAAGAAAACGCCCTCGACAATTTCAATTCTGTCCGCTTCGATAAGATAGCGGTAACGCCTGAATCTGATAACAGGAACAATAATAATATAGGCGATTGAAACAGCTGCGCAAGCGAGCGCAAGCACAAGCCCCATTTCGGAGCCTCTGCCGAAAACGTTTGCGATTATAATTAAAGCTGCCGCCGCAAATAAAATTCCCTGTATCAAGGCGGTGAGAAGCATTACGTTTTTTGCTCTTTTACTTAAGTTTTTGTAGTTCATTTCGTATCCTTAATTTATACTTTATTATTTCTTCTTTATTCTTTAGCTTACGCTTTCTATTATTCCTTCAGCTATCGCCTTTGCGTACTCCTCAAAATTCTCGTCGAAAAGCTCGTTATCTTTTTCGGTTGTAATGAAGCCCATTTCGACGAGGCAGGAGGGCATATCCGTTGCGGAATTTACAAGATAGTTTGCCGAGGAATTGCCCTGGTATCCTCTTTTTACGCCGCGGCTGCTGCCGTAGCCGACTTCATTTATTCTGTCAAGAATATTCTGTGCCATTTTTTCTTCAAAAAGAGGTGCTGTGTTTTCAATCCATATTTCAACACCGCTCACGTTTGCGTCAGCACTGTTGCGGTGAATTGAAACGAAAAAAGTTGCCTTCTTTTTGTTGGCATAAGCCGCTCTTTCCTCAAGCTCAACGAATTCATCGTCTTTTCGTGTGTAGATAACCTTTATTCCGTTGTCTTTAAGTATTTTGCCAACCGCAAGGGTTAATTTAAGGTTGTCGTTTTTTTCGTATCTGCCGTCGTATTCTGCGCCTACGTCGCTTCCGCCATGACCTGCGTCAAGGCAGACCTTCGGCTTGTACACGCCCGAAAAAACACCGAATTGCCACATCACAAAACCGGTGAGCACCGTCGCAATAACGAGCAGAATGATTTTCAGTTTCTTTCCCATTTTTTCTCTTTATCCTTATTATTTTACTAACGCTTTCATTACCGTGCTTGCTATCGGCACTGCTACGTCCGAGCCGCCGCCGCCGTTTTCGGCAACGACTATAATTGCGTAGGGATAATTACTGTTGGTAGAAAAGCCCATAAACCAAGCGTGCGATTTTTCGCCTGCAACCTGTGCCGTACCTGTTTTACCGCCGAAATCCATGTTGGGAAAACGCTTGTCGCCGTAGTTGTTTATAACGTTATTACGCATCATTGTTTTGAGCGTGTCAGCCGTAGTCTGCGACATAAAGCTGTTTGTTTTAACGCTGCCTACAACGGCTTCAAGCCCCTCGTCAACAAAATACGGTGTGGGGGCTGTGCCGCCCGAAGCAATTGCACCTGCAAGCATCATCATATGAAGCGGATTTACAAGCGTTGTGTACTGACCTATTGCCGCCCAGCCTGTGTCGATTTCAACAGCCTTGTTAAGGTTGATACGGCTTGCCTGGGTTTTCACTCCGCTTATATTGAAGCTTTTTCCGAAGCCGAGGTTTTCTGCGGTTTCTTCTATTCTTTTTCTGCCGAGCTCTATACCTAATTCGGCATAAGCGCTGTTGCAGGATTTTGTAAGCGCCGTGCCGAAAGAGATTTCGCCGTGCTTGTTATTGCATATAATTTCGCCGCCCTGCTCGGTTTTAAGAGCACCCGTGCAGGTGAATTTTCTGTTCTGAACGTCGGGTATGTTTTCAAGAGCGCAAACAGTTGTAACGGTTTTGAAAATAGAGCCGGGTGTGTAAAGACCCGTGAGCAGACGGTTCATATAAACCGCCTCGTATTTTTCGTTGGAGTCAATATCCTTGGGTTTGTTTTCGGGGTCATAGCTGCCGCTTGAAACCATACAGACTATTTCGCCTGTTTTATAGTTGTAAACACCGACAGCGCCCTTATTGCTTCCGAGCGCTTTGTATGCGGTGGCACAGAGCTTTGCATCGATTGTCAGAGTAACGTCGCTGCCTTCGCCCGTGTTAATCAGGTCGTAAATTCCGTTTACAAAGCTGTAACCCGTCAGCTTATCACGGCACAGGGTGTGTGCGCCATGGGCAATATAGCCGTAGGTGTCGCCGACTGCGTGAAGCGTAGCTTTGCGTATATTCAGGTCGGAATTATATTCTCTTTCGCCGTTATTGCTTTCGGCAAGGACTATGCCGTTGCGGTCGAGAATTTTGCCTGCATTTGTAATCTGTCCTGCGGAATAAAGGTGGCCGTTGACACGGTTTGTTGCCCACTTGCCGCCGTTCATATAAAAGCTGATACCGAGAATAATTACGCCTGCCATAAATGCTGCAATAATTCCGAGCAGCACGTATGCACGCTTTGTTACCGTGTTCACTTCAACACCTCCCATTTATAATCGGGTGTGGGCGTCAGCCCACCCATAATTTTGCATTTAGCATTTTATTTGTCTTCCATCTGTTTTTCTAATTTAGGATAAGTTTTGATGTCTGCGCTCTTGATAAACGCAAACAGCGCCCACGAGCAAATCATACTCGTGCCGCCACGGCTGATAAACGGCAGGGTAACACCCGTAAGCGGAAGCAAATCCGTAATGCCGAAAACGTTAAGGCTTAACTGCACAAGAAGCATTGCCGCCGCCGCAACAGCCGCAATTGAATAGACCGTTGAGCGTGCGTGACGTGCAAGCCGGAAAGCATAGACGCCGACAAAAGCAAAGCAGAGCACAACGCAGAAAGCAACAAGCATACCCCATTCCTCGCAGATAACGCCGAAAATAAGGTCGGTTGTCGAAGCGTAGACGTTTCGGAGTCTGCCCTCGCCGATACCGAGTCCGAAAAGACCGCCCGACGAAGAGTAGATAAGGACTCTCGTTTGCTGGAAGCCGCCCTCGTTTATGTATTCCCACACGTGGCGGTAAGCCTCGAAACGGGAGGCGACGTAGGGCTTGAAATAAATAATAAGACCTGCGCCGAGTATTGCGCCGACGCAAAGCAGACCTATTGTTTTTACGTCACCCGAGCGCATAAAGGCAATAACCATAAAGGTTGCAAAGAAAATAAGTGCCGTGCCGAAATCCCTCATCAGGAAAAGCGCACCAACACAGCCGAGCGAAAAGACAAGGTATTTTATCTGGCTGGTGGAGGACTGAAGCTTTTCAAGCGTTGCCGCACCTACGAAAATAAAGGCGATTTTGACTATTTCCGAGGGCTGGATTGAAAACGAGCCTATGCTGATCCAGTTGAGTGCACCGTTTATTGTTTTGGCAAGAACGAGGTTTACCGCAAGCAGACCAACAGCCGCAACGGCAACAAGCGGTCTTAATGCAGAAATGACTTCTACATTACGCATTATTGCTAAAAGAATAACAAAAGCCGCCAGACCTATAACAATAGCTATAAATTGTTTGAAAGCATATTCGGGGTAAACGCTTGCAACGGTAACAAGACCTATGCCCGAAAGCATAAAGGCGATTATTTCAAGCTCGGTTGCACGCTGGTTCGCAAGCCACCGTGCGCAGATGAAATATCCCCATTCAAGCGA
>JAZOMP010000094.1:0-9342 GCA_045654045.1 Acutalibacteraceae bacterium | reverse complement strand
CCTCCGACTTGGTTTTTCTATGTTTGAAGGATATGCTCATGCACTCCTTGGAATATCTATGGTATTATTTTCTTTGCTCGTTATAAAAATCGAAAAGAAAAAACCAATCTTTGAATTATCAGACAAATATTCTTTTTATGTATATCTAGTACACCAATTATTTATACTTAGTCCGTTTACTCTTTTAACCGCTACACCTTATATGGTTTTAAATTGGTTTTTAACAATCATAATGATAGTGGTTTCTGCGAAACTACTCGAACTTGTTTCCCGAATTGTAACTAATTATTTTAGTATTACTATAAATCGCATAAAAGAAAAAGTCGTTTTGAAATAAAGCATAAATCTCCTTGTTTTACATATCCTAACAACACGAATTTGTAAAACAAGGAGAAAGATATTTATATGAAAGCAACAGGAATTGTGAGAAGAATTGACGACCTCGGAAGAGTTGTCATCCCCAAGGAAATCCGCCGCACAATGCGCATCCGCGAAGGCGACCCGTTGGAGATTTTCACTGCGCCGGACGGAGAGGTTATTTTCAAGAAGTATTCGCCGGTTGGCGAGCTCTCGGGTGTGGCTACGCAGTATGCGGAGGTGCTTCACAGGGGGACTAATCTGCCCGTGCTGATTTGTGACAGGGACAGGGTTATTGCCTGCGCAGGTGCGCCGAAAAAAGAGGTGCTTGACCGCCAGCTTTCAACAGAGCTTGAGGATTATATGGAGCGCCGTGAGAGCTTTATTGCGCAGATGACAGGCGAGGGGCTTACACCTGCTATGGGTATTGAGCGCAAGGCGAGTGTGGCAGCGCCGATTATTGCTGCAGGCGACGTTTCGGGCGCTGTAGTTCTTCTCGGCGATGAAAAGCTTTCCGTGCCCAATACAGCGGATATTAAGCTTGTTCAGGTTGCCGCAAACTTCCTCGGCAGACAGATGGAAGAATAATTCATTACAGCAGGTGAAATACCTGCTTTTTTTATTGCGATATACGTAAATATATGGTAATATTAATTTGAAATTCAAAACCAATCTGAATTGGAGTGAAAGCTATGAACATAATTTACGAAAAGCTGAGAATTGGTATTGACGAAGTTCTGCTTGATATTCAGGGTGCCGCATACAGATTGAGCGGCGGTAAAATCGGCAAGCTGATGTTTACCGAAAGCCTTGACGTGAAGAAGGTCGGCACGGACGTGCGAATTGTATGTGAGGATGAGGACAGCGTTACGATAGCAAAGTTTGACGAGAACGGTAAAATCGTAAACAAGGGCTTCCGTATTATCTCCACAAGCGACCTACATTTCGGCGATGACCCTGTGCTTCGTGACAAGTGTATGGGTATGCTCATGCGCCAGATTGCGGACACAAAGCCCGATCTGGTAGTGCTCACGGGTGACGTTATCCTCGGCAGATTTCAGCACATTGATGCAATTCAGTTTGCACGCTTTATGGAGAAAATCGGTGTTTATTGGGCATTTGTTTTCGGAAACCACGAGGCAAGAGAGGAAAAGGGCAGATTCAAGGAGCTTCTTATGAAGTGTCAGACGAACTTCCCTCATTGCCTTGCAAGGCAGGGTAAGAAGGAGCTTTTCGGACTTTGCAACTACTGTGTTAACATTCTCGGCAGTGAAAATAAAATCCTTAAAACGCTGTTTATGCTTGATTCCGGCAGAGATATTCTCGACGAATACCGTGAGGAACACGGCTGCCCCAAGGAGTACGGCAGCTACGATTTTATTAAGTATAACCAGATGAACTGGTACGAAAATAAACTGAAAACACTCGAAAGCAAATACGGTGAAGTCAAGTCATTTATGTATATGCATATCCCGATTAAGGAGTACGAGCTTGCCGTTGAAAAGGACGAAGACGGTAACTTCAAGTTCAGCGATAAGTGTGAGATTATCCACGGTGCCGTTCGTGAAGGAGTCGGTTCGTCAAGGCACAATACCGGGCTGTTTGCGCTGATTAAGAAGCTCGGCAGTACCGAGGCAATGTTCTGCGGTCATGACCACATGAACGATTACTGTGTGCGCCACGACGGAGTTTACCTCGTCTATAACCAGACCGGCGGCTACGAAACATATACAACCGGTGATAACCTCGGTGTGCCCGAAAAGGATTGGCCGCAGGGCGTAACCGTAACCGATATCGCCCCCGACGGAGAGGTCAAGATTTCGCAAAGATTTAACAGTATGTATCTGTAATTTGTTTATCAAACATAAAAAATACCGCATCACGTTTTATTTGCGTGATGCGGTTGATTTTTTGCTTAGAACTTAATTGTTTCGTTTTTCTCTGCGGATTCGAAGATGGCTTCGATGAGCTTTATGAGCTTGCGCTGCTGGTCGTGTGTTACGTTTGGTGTTCTGCCATTCCTGAGAGCGTCGCAGATATCGAGGTAGTAGGCGTCCCAATCGTCCTTGCCCTCGGGAAGGGGGAAGTGCTTGATTGAGTCATCTGTTCTGGGAGCCATTGTCTTGGTCAGACCGACGCCTGCTTTAATCGGCACGCTGTCACGGTTTTCCCAGTCCTCAACCATAACGATTTCGCCGTTACCCTTCCAGTCCTTGATTATTGCTGTGCCGTTTTCACCGCAGACGTACCACAGCGGCATTTCGATGAAGTTGTTTGTGAGCACTTCAATCTGCCAGCTTACATCGCCTTCGAACCTGATGATGGCTTTGAAGCCGTCGTCACAGTCAAAGTTGGTAATGTGTGTACATTCTGCGTAAACGGAAAGCATTTTTTTGCCTGCCATAAGGGTCAGCATCTGGTCAAGCAGGTGAACACCCCAGTCGAGTACCATACCGCCGCCGTGTTCTTTTTCGCAACGCCAGCCTTTGGGTACACCTCTTGAGCCGTGAACACGGTGCTCAAAACAGTGGATTTTGCCAAGGGTGTTGTTTTCGTAAATATTTTTTATCTTAAGATAATCGCCGTCGTGACGTCTGTTCTGATGAACGGTGAACATCTTGCCGGTTTCGTTTGCAATGGCAATCATTTCTTCAAGGTCCTCGCTCGACATTGTGACAGGCTTTTCGCAGATTACGTTTTTGCCTGCACGAAGGGCATCGATAACGATTTCCTTGTGAACGTCGTTAGGTGTTGCAACGGTAACGAGGTCAATTCTTTCGTCGGCAAGAAGCTCGGCACGGCTTGCATAGCTGTGTGCGCCTTCTTCTTTGCCTTTCTCCTGAACGGCGGGGTCAATATCGTAGAAGCCTAAAAACTCAAGGTCTTTTATGCTGTCCTGTCGTCTGCCGTGGAAATGACCCATTCCGCCGTAACCGATTACTGCATGACCGAATTTGTTGTTAATCATAGTCATTACCTGATTTCAAAAAAATAATCACTAATCCCGTAAGGGGTTTATATCGTTGCGTGCTTTCAGTACGCTTATACCCACCACATTGTGCAGGGGTCTTCCTTCATAACGCAACGCTTGAGCATATCGATTGCCTTGGAGAAGCCCTCGTTCTGGCTCATAATAGAATCCTCGTGCTCAATGCTGATAGCGTAGTCGTAGCCTATCATACGAAGGTTGGAAATGATGTCCTTCCAGTAAGCCTCGTCGTTGCCGTAGCCGACCGAGCGGAATACCCAGGAGCGGTGAATTTCATCGCCGTAGGGCTTAACGTCGAGCACACCGTTGACGGCCGTGTTGTACTTGTCAACCTTTGTGTCCTTTGCGTGGAAGTGGAAGATAGCACCTTCAAGCGCGCGGATAGCTGCAACAGGTTCGATACCCTGCCAGATAAGGTGGCTGGGATCGAAGTTAGCGCCGATTTCGGGGCCGACAGCAGCTCTGAGCTTGTGCAGGCTTTCGGGGTTGTAAACACAGAAGCCGGGGTGCATTTCAAGAGCAATCTTGTCTACACCGTGAGCCTTTGCAAATTCAACAAATTCTTTCCAATAGGGGATGAGAACCTCGTTCCACTGCCACTCGAGAATTTCGCCGAATTCGTTGGGCCAGGGGCAAGTAACCCAGTTGGGGTTCTTTGAATCCTCACAGTCACCGGGACAGCCGGAGAAGGTGTTGATCTGGTGAACGCCGAGCTTTTCGGCAAGAAGAATAGCCTTGCGCATTGCGCTGTCAAACTCTTTAGCGATTTCTTTGTTTGGGTGAACGGGGTTTGCGTGGCAGCTCAGTGCGCTGATTTCAACGTTGTACTTCTTTATAAGAGCCTTGAACTCTTCAAGCTTTGCCTCATCGTTAAGCAGAATATCGGGGTCTGCGTGTGCTGTGCCGGGGTAACCGCCGCAGCCGATTTCAACCATTTCAATGCCCTTGGAAACGAAATATTCAAGAGCCTCTTCAAAGGGCTTGTTGCCCAGAAGGTTAGTAATTACACCAATTTTCATAAGTTAATTTCTCCGTCAGATAAGTGTTTTGAGGTAGTTGATGCTACGCTTAACGTCCTCGATACCGTTGGGTACGGGATCATCGTTTTCAACTACAAGCCATTCGATTCCTGCATCCCTTGCGGCCTTTACAACAGCGGCTACGTCGCAGTCGCCGTCACCGAGTGAAAGGGGCTTGCGGTTAAGACCATCCTTGACGTGAAGCAGGCAGATATCGTCCTTGTTTTCGGTGATGTACTTGTAGTTGTCAATACCTGCGCAATGGCTCCAGTATGTGTCAACCTCAAGCTTTACGTGCTCGGCAAATATTTCCATACCGATTTTGCCGTTTTCAAGGGTGGTGAATTCCTCTGTGTGGTTGTGGTAGTAGGTGGGAATGCCGAGCTTTTCTGCGCCGTAGGCAAGTGCCTTTGCGGCGTATTCACATTCCTCAACCGTATCGTGTGCCGCACCGCCGACACCGGAATAAAGTGTGCCGAGTGTCTTGTGGTAAGCAACGGTTTCTTCAATCTTTTCGGGCAGGTAATCGCCGATACCCATATGTGCGCCAACGGGAACAAGACCTACTTCATCGAGCTTTGCCTTGAGGCTTGCGGCGTCAACACCGTGGAAGCCTGCAAACTCTACGCCCTCGTAGCCCATAGCCTTGATTTCTTCAAGCACCTTGAAAAAATCTTCTGCGTTGCTGATGCAATCTCTTACGCTGTAAAGCTGAACTGCTATTTTCATCATCAATATCTCCTGATTTATGTATTAGTCGTTGTTAAGGTAAACAGGCTCGCCTGTCTTTGCGGACTCGTAGATGGCCTCAAGAATCTGTGTTACAACAAGTGCCTGCTCGGGCTTTGTGGCAACCTCTGTGTCGTTAAGGATTGCGTTGTACCATACACGGCATTCGATGTCCTTCGGGTCGGGGTGTCTGTCACCCTCGTAGAAGGCTACGCCGCCTGCGTCAAAGTTAGGTGTTTCGATAACCTGTCTGCCGTACTTGACATAGTTGAAGCGAAGGCTTTCGTCGGGACCGTAGAAGTCTGCGCCTGCCTTGTCACCGCAGAGTGTGCAGATAGCCTCTCTCGGGTCTGCAATGTTGAGAGCCCATGCAGATTCAAGTGTGATTGTAGCGCCGTTTTCCATAACGATGAAGCCGAAAGCAGAGTCTTCAACCGTAAACTTTTCGGGATCCCAGTCGCCCCAGGAGTTTGCAGCTCTCTTCTGCTGACCAAGCTTCTTGAAGGTTGTGCCGACAACCATCTTGGGCTTGTAGTTGTTCATCATATAGAGAGTAAGGTCAAGCGCGTGTGTACCGATATCGATAAGCGGACCGCCGCCCTGCTCATATTCATTAAGGAAAACGCCCCATGTGGGAACGGCACGTCTGCGAAGGGCGATAGCCTTTGCGTAGTAAATGTCGCCCAGGTCGCCGTTGTCACAGGCTTCCTTGAGGTAGATGGAATCGTCTCTCCAGCGCTGCTGGTAGCCGATTGTGAGCTTCTTGCCTGTGCGCTTTGCAGCTTCGCACATAGCCTTTGCCTCTGCGTATGTCTTTGCCATGGGCTTTTCGCACATAACGTGCTTGCCTGCTTCAAGTGAATCTATTGTAATAAAGCTGTGTGAGCGGTTGGGTGTGCAGACGTGGACAACGTCAATGCTCTTGTCCTTGAGAAGCTCTTTGTAATCCTCGTAAACCTTTGCGCCTTCAACGCCGAACTTTGCTGCTGCAGCTTCTGCTTTTTCGACGATGATGTCGCAGAATGCAACCATCTCAGCTTCCTTGATTTTTGCAATTGCGGGCATATGCTTGCCGTTGGCAATACCGCCACAGCCGATAATACCTACTCTGAGTTTTTTCTCCATAGTTTTATTCCTTTCTGCCGTGCCTTGAAACGGCATTTATTTACACCTTAATTATAAGAAATGTACAGTAAAATTCAACAGTTAAAATAATAAAATATTATATAAATTTATTGTTGATATTTCACAAATGGAGCTTGTTATTTGGCTTGTTTTCTGTCAAGTCTTATCATTCCGATTATGATTGAAGAGAGCACGAAAATTTCCGTTGCAATGCCGGCGTAGGAAAGGGTTGCAATATTGTAAATCAGCCAGCAGGCAGAGGTCGGAATTGAAAGCGCACGGTTGATTTTCGGCGAATCAATCCACAGCACAACAGAGGAAACAACCATTGCAATCATCGGGAAAGCGGAAAAAAGATTGAGCCACGTCGGTATGCCCGAAGCAATGAAAACCACGCTGAAAATAACGGGCCAGAGCTTGAAGGAGGTGAAGGCATTTTTACCTCTGTTAGCGTAAATTGCCGAGCGTCCTGCACCTATTAGGTTTGAAATGCAGCCCGTATATGCACCGATTAAAAAATAGTGTATAGTAAAAAGCAAGCCCGACACCATCTGGAAGGTGAGTATGTTCTTGTGCGATTTCTGCTGGTAGGAAAAAACGATTATTCCCATTGCAACAAAGCCTATTATCTGTCCGATTGTTTCAATCATAGTTAATAACCCCAATAACAAATATTACTTTTAATTATAAATGTTTCAATTCTGATTACAACAGTTAAATTGGTTGAATATTTGTTTTTATTTTATGTATATTTCACAAAATAAGTTTTGCAGGGGTTGAAATTGATAGAGAAAGATATTATAATTCTGTAAAGTGAAAATGCAAAACTATTATCGCATATCTCTTATCTATTATCTTTTATCTTAGGCTAACTGTTCGATTTTCGCTTAGATAACAGATAAGAGATAATAATTAACGGATAACAGTTGTATTCTTATAAAGGAGAAATAGCAATGGAAAGAATTAAACCCTGGTGCGGCTCAACACCTGCGCCCGACCATATAATGATAAGCATTAACGGCGACGCTAAAACCTCTATGGCAATTACCTGGAGAACAAGCGTTGACGTTGAAACCGGTTACGTTTTATACCGTGAGGACGGAACGGATACGGTAATGAAAGCCGAATCCGTAAACGAGGTTTTTGAAAGCGATATCGATATCAGTATGATGCATTGGGTACACCTCAAAGACCTTAAGCCCGGCACAAAATACTACTACACCTGCGGCGATGAAGCTAACCGCAGTGAGGAATATTTCTTCACAACTCAGCCGGAAAACGTTGAAAAATTCAAGTTCCTCTGTGTTTCCGACCAGCAGAAGGGCGAGCCGTTTGAAACTCCCGACTATTCTTATTTCAACGGTCTAATCAAAAGATATCTCAAGGAGCATCCCGATACAGCCTTTATTCTTACAGCCGGCGACAATACCGACTGCGGTCAGCATGAGCAGCAGTGGAACGGTGCCTTCCTCGGTTGGCAGGGCATAGCCGAATATGTTCCCGTAATGTTTACCGAGGGTAACCACGATACCCGTGGCTTCAGAGATTATAAAACCTCTACAGGCAGATACTATTCCGAGCCTGCCGAGTTCTTCTGCAAGCAGCTTAAGGGCAGCTACGCCTACAACGGTCCCGAGGGCTGGAAAACCGAAAACTATACCTTCGATTACGGTAACGCACACTTTACCGTGCTTGGCGTAAACGGTCCCGAGGATGTCAACGCCTGGCTTGTCGAAGACCTTAAAAACAGCAAGGCAGACTGGAATATCGGTACATATCACTTCCCTGTTTGCTATACGGGCAGCGACTGTCAGAATTACGACTGCTACCCCGTAATGACCGAAGGTATGGAAATGCTCGACCTGCTCTTCTCGGGTCACGAGCACAGCTTCGGCAGAAGCTTCCCCAGAAAGAACGAGGAGCTTTTTGAAAACCCGTCAAAGGGTATGATTAACTATGTCATCGGCAATTCAAATCAGAATCCGCCCGGCACACGCTCACTCAGCAAGGTATGGCACAGCGCTTTCTATCCTATGGAGGACAGAACCTCTATGGTTGCCGTTGCCGAGGTTGAGGGCAAAAAGCTCACAATTACCGCAACGCTTGAGGACGGCAGAATCGCCGACCGCTGTGTTATAGACAAGGAACGTGACGTAATCGAGCCCTATGCACTCCCTCCCTATTTCAACCGTACCCGTATGATGTATAAGGGTGCAGACCTCGGTCTTTGCCAGTACCAGACTACCTGCGAAAATAAGGATGGCGTGTGGTACGGCTGCCTTTCCGTGCTGTTCAGCTATTTCGGCGGTATGGTAAAGAAAACCGAAAATCAGGTCTATCTTGAGAGCTACGGACATTGGGCACGCTTTACACAGGATAGCAATATTGTCGAAACCGACAGGGGAGAGGTAACGCTTCAGAACGCTGTCTACCGCAACGCAGAGCGTAAAAACCAGCTCTATATCCCCCTTGAAGCACTAGATATATTTGAAATGCGCTGGGCTTATGCAAAACGCAACAATTTCATCCTTATCGAACACGAAAGCGAAGATAAACCGATTACCGTCCAGCCGTAAATTACAGCTTGTCGGGATGACCATCGGCTGTCCGTTTTACAATATATCAATAAACAGCATATTCATTTATTAACGTCAAGCTGTCGGGAAATATTGAGAATTTTCCCTATATCTCTTTGCGTTAAGCTGTGCTCTTCTCTCAAGGCTTTGAGCCGTTTGAATTCCATTGTGTACACCTCCGGAAATTATTATAACGGTTTTGCTTTTCGGCAGGTGATTTTACTATTGAACGATAGTAAAAAAGATTCAAAATATAAATTGACAAAAATATTTTTGAAAAATATAAAAAAACACTTGCTTTTTTTGAATAGTTGTGCTAATATACTTGAGCGGTCAAAAAACCGCACTTTTGCGCTGGTAGCTCAGCTGGATAGAGTGTTTGGCTACGAACCAAAAGGTCAGGGGTTCGAGTCCCTTCCAGCGCGCCAAAATAACCGATACGCTTTTGCGTGTCGGTTATTTTTTTATGTTCGGGTTGTAGGGACTCGAACCTGGGAGGGTCAAAGCGTAAAGAAAACAGTCCAGTGGACTGTTGTGACCGCGAGCG
>JAZOMP010000093.1:0-6892 GCA_045654045.1 Acutalibacteraceae bacterium | reverse complement strand
ACCCTTGGGCGGTTTGTGAAGAAGCTTAATACTCTTCTTTTCGTTTGAATTACTCATTTTATACTCCTTAAAATTCAAAATAAATGCCCCGGATTATGGCTTACAAAGTCGTAATTCGGGGACATCTTCGATATCATATCATTAAACCCAAGGTATGTCAATTGCAAAAACCGGTAAAACAGCCCTGTTTTTTCCTATGCGGAATAATAACCGCATTATTAACTTTTTTGTTACTTTAGTGCTGTTATATTACCCTCTCTCCGGAGTGGATAACAGTCAACTTATCACCGAGGATGGGGAGGAGGATTTCCATTGCCTCGTCGCCGGTACAATGACCCGAGAAAAATTCTGCGCCCATTGCTTTCAGCGCCCTGGCTGTTTCTTCGGCAAGGGCTTTGTCCGTTTCACCGTAGGGAGTTTTTTTCATCATATGGAAACCGCTTACAACGTAATCGGGGTATGCACCGAGAATCTTTTTAAAGCTTTGCAATATGTTTCGTATTCCACGGTGGGCACAGCCGGAAAGCAAAGCGGTTTTACCGCCCGAGGATACAACAAGGTACTGCTCGTGAGAAAAATCGTCCTGCACCAAATTTCCGTCAAGCTCTTTTTTGAGAATTGCATTTCCCGAGGGAATAGGAGTAACGCAGTCAATATCCGAAAACAAAAACAGCTCGTCATCAATTTTCATATTGCCTTCGGTTAAAATCAACTGTGGCAGAGAGAGAATATTTTTGTCGATACCGATATATTTGCGCTGTGAATTATAATCGTTAAAATATTCACCGCCTGCGTTTTTGTGAAGATAAATTTTTGCCGTCGGATTTATTTCAACAAAGCGCATCACACCGCCCGTGTGGTCATAGTGACCGTGGCTTAGTACAAGCGTATCAACCTTTGTAAGGTCAACGCCAAGCTCTTCGGCATTCAGTATAAAATCGCCGCTTGCGCCCGTATCAAGAAGCAGGCGGTGGTTTTCGGTTTCTACGTAAAAGCTCAGACCGTGCTCAAAGCACAAACCCTCTGCGCCCTTCGTGTCTTCGATAAGGTTGATTATTTTCATATACTTCACCTCGCAACTATTATAAATGTTTTTTGTTGAAGAATAAAGAAGAATAATAAATATTTAAGAATAAATATCGACCGAAAACAAAACAGCCGACGGGATAACCCCGACGGCTGAATTTTAGATTGATTCAGTTAAGACTTAAATAATTAGTCTTCCTTCTTGCGAAGAACAACTGCTGTTGTTGCGGAGAGAGCAAGAACTACAACTGCTACGCCTGCTGCTGCGGAAACACCTGTGTCGGGAGTTTCTGTTACTGCTGTTGTTGTTTCAGCTGTTGTTGCCTCGTCCTTCTTGTCAGCATCCGGCCACTCAGCGTTTACAAGGCTGTCGATAGCTGCCTTGGAAGCTGTGATGAGCTGGTTGATAAGAGTAACGTTTGCACCTGCAATGCCCTTCCAGTCAATCTTAGCGAGCTGCTCGCCGATTGTGTTGGAGAGTGCCTTGACCTGGTCGATCTCGTAAGCAAGTACCTTGAACTCGTAGCTTTTACCGCCAACAACCTTTGTCTCTGTGAACTTGTAGGGATCGTCGATTGCACCGTCGAGGTCAACGTCATCGTAAGCGATAACTTCTTCAGCGATTACGTACTTCTCTGTGTCGATAAGTGCGTTGCCCTGTTCGTCGCGGCGTGACTTTACAGCCTCGAGAACGTCTGTTGCTGTGAGCTTTGCGCCGGGAACTGCATCGTAGTTGAGAACGATGGGATCAGCTTCGTTGCTTTCAAGGTCAACAAGAACAACGTTGATCTTAACCTTTGCAGGCTCTTTTGCTGCTGTTGTGGTCTCTGCTGCTGCAGTTGTGGTCTCGTCAGCTGCGAAAGCTGTGAGGCTGAAGCAGGAAAGAGCCATGATAAGAGCAAGAACAATGCTAAGTTTCTTCATAGTGAATTCCTCCTGTTTTTTGATACATATTTATGGAAACCTAATATGTACTGAAATTATACTACAGTCAAGTGGAAAATTCAAGCATTTTTTTAAAAAAGTTAACCGAGAAAGGGCAAAATTGACCCAAGAATCGGTAACAGATTTGTAACAAATGCTAAATTTTCCTGATTGTGTGTTATTGGTTCACAAACTCAATTCGTGCCGTGTCGAAGGTTGCCGTTGCAACTGTCCGCACCGTATCGCCCGGCTGACCAAGGGGAACAACGGTTCTGAGCGTGTTTTCATTCAGCCTGTTGCCATCCTTATCGTAGCAGTTGTACGAAATATACATTGTTTTGCTCTGACTTGCGTGCTCAAGCGTTTCTACGGTAAGCACGATGGCAAAGGTCTGTCTGTCGGTTGCTTCGCAGACGTGGGAAACGATTTTTACGCTGTCCGTTTTTCCGTCCGCACCGGTAAAACTGAGCGTACCGCCGTAATCGAAAGCAGGCTCGGGTACGGGCTTTGTGGTTGAGGTTTTATTCTCATCGGTCGGCTTAACTGTACGGGGAACGGTGGTTTTTGTTGTAACGGGTCTCTTTGTTGTCGGGGTACGGGTAGGCACGTTTATTTTAATTGTCGTGCGCTCGGTGGTTGTCGGGCGCTCGGTAAGGTGGTTTGGCGAAGTGACCCTTGTGGTGTAGAGAGTAACCGTCGGGCGTCTGGTGTATTTCTCCTTCGTCGTATATTCGTCGAGGCTTACCGTAGGCTCGGCAACGCTCTCCTCTGCTGTGCTTTCCTGCGCAACAGAGGAGCCGTCACTTAAAAATTCAGTTTTGTTTTGTTCGGTTGTTTCAGGCTGTTTTTTGTTGGTACAGCCTGCGACGGTGAAAATCATCACAGCCGCCGAAATCAAAGCAAGAGCTTTTTTCATTTTATGTTAAAACTTGCTTGCAAGGTCCTTGATGTATGCCTTGAAGTCTTCACCGATTTCGTGGTGGCTGAGTGCAACCTCGCAGTTAGCCTTCATAATGCCAAGCTTGTTGCCCATATCGTAACGGATGCCGTCGAAATCGAGAGCAAGAAGGTTGCCTTCCTTGCCAAGGCGTGCAAGCGTATCTGTGAAGTAAAGCTCTTCGCCTTCGGGAGTGTTTGCAAGGTCCTCTGCAAGGTAATCAAATACCTGAGGCGGTGCAACAACTCTGCCGAGGATTGAGAAGCAGGACATAATCTGCTCCTCTGTGGGCTTTTCGATAATATCGTGAACGTCCATAAGCTTTTCGTTATCAGCGTGGGGTGTAACGTCGAGTGAGCAGTACTTGGAAACGTCCTTTCTCGGAACTTCCTTGACACCGACAATACCCTTACCTGTCTTTTCGTAAGCGTCAACAAGCTGCTTTGTTACGGCGTACTCGTCGTTGATGATAACATCGTCACCATAGAGGATTGCGAAGGGCTCGTTGCCGATAAAGCTCTTTGCGCACATAATTGCGTGGCCGAGACCCTTTGTTTCCTTCTGGCGGAGGAAGTAAACGTTGGCAATGTTGGAGCAGGCAAGAACGTCCTCGTAAAGATCCTTCTTGGAGGGGTTATCCTTGAGCTTGTCTTCGAGCTCGTAGCTGTGGTCGAAGTGGTCTTCGATTACACCCTTGCCGCGGTTTGTGATGATGAGGATATCCTCAATACCTGCTGCAGCTGCCTCTTCGACAATGTACTGGATAGCAGGCTTGTCAACAATGTTGAGCATTTCCTTCGGAACAGCCTTTGAAGCAGGAAGAACTCTTGTGCCCAGACCTGCTGCGGGAATAATAGCCTTTTTGATTTTCATAGTAAAAACATTCCTTTCGGTGATGAATAATTTATATAACTACATTTTATTATATACGGTTTAAGTCGGTCGGAATTATCTGGTCAGAAGCCACGATGCAAAATATAGCAGCGCCTGATTTGCAAAATAGGACCCTGCACCAAACGCAAACGACGTACCGCCACGCTTGAACAGCTCAAGCTGGAAGGCTCTCACGTCACTGCCCTTGCTCCGGCGAGCCTGTGCAATATCTTTTTTCGCTTTCTTGTAATAGAGCCTATCAGCAATCAAAGCGGAAACCAGGTGGAGCAGAATCTGAAGTGCCGTTGGCAGATACAGCGGCTTCATTGCCGCACGCATTTCGGGCAGGCTTTCATCCATAGCCGCATATGCTGCTTCTTCGCCCTGTTCTTCGTACACGGCGGCAACCTCATACTGCATTGTCTCGTAGGCTTCTAAAAATTTTTCGGAAGCCGGCATCATCCACACGTTCAGCGCAACAAACAGCGCAAGGAAAATTGCACCCGCCTGATATAGTTTGCGGTAGAAAAACCAGAACGGCGAGAAAAACGCCGCACCCCAGTTGAATCCGATTTTTCTGCCTTCGGCAAATTTGCGGAAGGTTTTTATATAGCGTGCACCGCCTACCCTGCAGAAAAGGGCAATGTCGCCCGCCTTCATGTCGCCCACCTTTTCCTCAGCATCAAAGCCGGGGCGGAACTGGGCAACGGGAGGCTGACCGCCCATCATAGGATTAAACGGAACCAGCAGGGCGCCGCAGTCAGGGCAGCGCAGCGTGCCGTTGGGGCTTGCCTTACCGCAGTCGGGACAGACTATGTCAAGATTTTTACCGTCTGCTCCGGTGTTCTGATTTTCGGTTTTTTCTTCGGACTCAGGCTCGGGAGCAGCCTGTTTTTTCCAGACAAAGCCCTCTGCGTGTTTTTCGGCATTGGCACAGTCACCGTGAGCGAACCAGCAGGCACGGTGGTGGGGAGTTGCACACTCGGGGCAGACAACTACGTCGTCACCCTCCTGAAACTCCAGACCGCAGTAGGGACAGTTTTCACCAAGATATCTCATTCATTTGCAACCTTTCTTATTTTAAGCCGCACTTTTACAGTGCTATTTTACACAATTTAGCACACAATTTCAATCTTTAAGTGTAATATTTTTGAAAGAATTATAAATTTTTATTCTTTGCTTTACATATCGGAAATTTTGTATTAAAATATACAATGTATTTTTATGTGAATCTATGTATGGCATTTTGCCGGGAAAGGATAATTTATGCTTCAGTTTGAAGAACTCCGCCTTGAACTGCTCGAATGCAAGAAGCCCCTTGAGGAACTTGCAGAGGCACTCGGTCTGGAGGATATGAAAAAAGAAATTGCAGTGCTTGAGGAAAAGAGTGCCGCTCCCGATTTCTGGGACGATATGAAGAATTCACAGAAGATTCTTCAGCAGCTCGCAGGTCTTAAAAACAAGGTCGGCGCTTACGAAAAGCTCAGCGGCGATTACGAGGACACACTTGTCATGATTGAGCTTTCCGACGAGGAAGAGGACGAGTCAATGTTCCCTGACTGCCGTGAAAGCGTTGACTCTATCAAGAAAGAGCTTGACAAGCAGACACTCAGCACGCTTCTCAGCGGCGAGTACGACAGTAAGAACGCTATTCTCACCTTCCACGCAGGTGCGGGCGGCACAGAGGCTCAGGACTGAGCACAGATGCTTGTACGTATGTACACCCAGTGGGGCACACAGCACGGCTACAAGGTAACAATGCCCGACTTCCTTGACGGTGATGAGGCAGGTCTCAAGTCCGCTGTTCTTCATATCGAGGGTGAAAACGCTTACGGCTATATGAAGAGCGAAAACGGTGTTCACAGACTTGTACGCTGCTCACCTTTCGATGCTTCGGGCAGACGCCATACTTCATTTGCTTCGCTTGAGGTTATGCCTGAAATTGACGATACAATAGAAATCGATCTTAATATGGACGACGTCAAGATGGACGTTTACCGCGCCAGCGGTGCAGGCGGACAGAAGGTTAACAAGACCTCCTCCGCAGTCCGTCTTACCCACATCCCCACAGGCATTGTAACCTCCTGCCAGGTTGAAAGAAGCCAGGTTCAGAACCGTGAGGTTGCGCTGCGTATGCTCAAATCAAAGCTCCTTGAAATCAAGGAAAGAGAGCACCTTGACAAGATTGAGGATATCAAGGGCGTTCAGAAGGACATTGCCTGGGGCAGCCAGATCCGCTCCTACGTCTTTATGCCTTACACACTTGCAAAGGACCACAGAACAGGCTACGAAATGGGTAACATCAACGCTGTTATGGACGGAGACCTCGACGGCTTCATCAACGCATACCTCAAGATGCAGTCCCTCGAGAAGCTGAACAATGAAAACTAAAATATTTATCGGCAGCGTTGTTGTTCTTGTAATTCTGCTCGTGTTTATCGCTGTCAGATACAGCGACAAGCTTCTGCCCGATCCTGGCACAACAAGTGCCGACACGCAGGAGCTGACAACAGAAGAGCTTTCAGGCGGAGAAAGCAAAACAGGCCCTGAAGAAAAGACAACAAGAGCGCCCTTTGTTGAGGCACAGACCCAGATTATCAGCGGCAATACAACCGTTGCTTCCGAAGCAACAACAAATGAAAAGCCAACGGCTCAGCTTGTTACAAGCGCCGTTAAAGAGTGGCCGAAAAACGAAATTTTAAGCGGAATCCCCAAGACCGATACGCTTAAGATTTCCGAAACGCTCGAATACAAAACCGACAAGGGCAAGCGCATCATAATCCGCTTTGACAGCTTCAGTTACGGCGAATTTACCGAATACGTGAAGCGCCTTGAAAACGCAGGCTTTGCCGACAACAACAACCGCTACCATATACCTGAAACCGAGCCGAAAGGCACAGCAATGTTCTACTATTCCTACGACGGCGAACGCTCCTTCGGCGTTTACTGGCACGGCACAGAAAGCATGGCAGGCTTCGACTGCGAAATAGTTGTCTGCGATTATGACCAGGCAAAATAACAGCAAAAGACACCTTCGTAACGCCACCGAGTCGTAATGCAGTATTTCTTTAAAATGTGAATTTTAAGTACAATAATGCGTCAACTCCCACAGATATGCGTCAGCATTATCTG
>JAZOMP010000092.1:0-3281 GCA_045654045.1 Acutalibacteraceae bacterium | reverse complement strand
AGCGATATTTACAAGCCCGTTTTCCGCAAGAACGCTTCCGATAAGGAAACCCTCTGGGTAGGCCGTATCGTTGTTCTTATCATCGCTGTTGTTGCTTACTTTATCGCAAGCAGCAAGTCAGAAGGTGCTTCAACAATTATGAGCCTTGTTGACAATGCCTGGGGCGGCTTCGGTTCAGCCTTCGGTCCGGTAATTCTCCTTTCACTCTTCTGGAAGAGAACTACATACAAGGGCGCAATCGCAGGTGTTGTCGGCGGTGCAGTTGTTGACGTTGCATGGATGCTCCTGCTTTCTGATACAGGCATCTACGAGCTTCTTCCCGGCTTTATTGCAGGCGGTCTTTGCTGTATCATCGTTTCACTCCTTGACAAGAAGCCCACAAATGAAGTTCTTGCAATGTTTGAAAAGGCAAGCAACGTTTCAATTGAAGACTGATTGAATTAACAAAAATTAAAGCAAGGTAATTGCCAAACGGCTTTTACCTTGCTTTTTTACTTTTATGTGTTCATTACTTTTTTTCTCAGTTCATCCATACGCTTGTCAAGTGCGGCACTCTGTTCGGCACACTCAAAAAGCTCTTTCGCCATTTCTTCGGTGAACTCAAAATCCTTTTTATATCTGAGCTGGTGTTCAAGGCTTGCCCAGAAATCCATAGCCAGTGTGCGTAACTGGATTTCAACCTTCATCAGCCGCTTTTCGTGTGCCAGATAAATTGGTACGGCAATTATAAGATGCAGGCTGCGGTATCCGTTTTCTTTCGGGTGCTCAATATAATCCTTCTTTCTTATGAGCATTATATCGTCCTGCTTGAGCAACGAGTCTGCCAGCAGATAAACGTCATCAGGAAACGGGCAAGTAACTCTGATTCCCGCGATATCATTAAGGTAGTTTTCAATGTTGTCAATGTCGAACGGCAGCTTGAGCCGTTCAAGCTTTTCTATAATGCTCGGTACGGATTTTATTCTCGTTTTAATTGAGCTTATGGGATTCCGGTCATATTTTAGTGAGAATTCTTCGTTGAGCACCCTGAACTTGGTTTCAACCTCCATAAGTGCGCAGCGGTAATAGGAAAGAAGGCGCCTGAATTCAACCGCCTTTTCCTGTACGATTTCAAGTGTGATTTCGTTTTCGGAATCTATCAGCTTTTCTTTGAAGAGTCTTTCTTCGTTGGCTCTTTCAGATCTCATTTTGTTTTTCTCCGTTTGCTTTCTTGATATCAAAGCTGAACGTTACACCGCCGTCAACATTTTCTGCAGAATAGGGCATACCGTGTAAATCCTGAATAGCCTTGACTATCGAAAGTCCGAGTCCGAATCTGCCCTCTTCTCTTGAATGTGCTTTGTCAGCTCTGTAGAAGCTCTGCCATATGTTTTCAAGGTCTGTTTCTGCAATGTGTTCTCCCGTGTTGAATACGCTCACCCTGATGCTGTCTTCGGTATGGGTTGCACCGAGGACAATTTTTTTGTCATACTTTGCGTGTGAAAGTGCGTTTGAAACATAGTTGTGAATAACCATTTCAAGCCTTTCGGGGTCACCATATCCCGTTAAGCCGTCAGGGATATTGTTGATTATTTCAATTCCGTTTTCTTTGGCGAGAATGTCGTAGGATTCAATGCTTTCTCTGATGAATCTGCCTATGTCAAAATTCTTTTGCTCAAGCTTATAGCTGCCGGTTTCGTATTTTGAAAGCTCCAGCATATCACAGACAAGTCTGTTCATTCTGTGCGTTTCTTCAATAATTATGTCGCAGTAATCGTCCGTGTTCATTTTACCCGACTTCATACCGAGCTTAAGACCTTCCGCGTAACCCTGTATAATGGCTATCGGGGTTTTCAGCTCGTGAGAGGAATTGGAAACAAATTCCTTGCGCATCTGCTCAACCTTGATTTTGTGCTCAATATCCGCTTCAAGCTGCTCGTTCTTCTGCTGTAAATCCTTGAGTGTTGCGTCAAGCGAGGCAGAAAGCGTGTTGATGCTTTGTCCCAGCTCACCGATTTCGTTGTTGGCATAAGGCGGACACTTCTGTGAAAAGTCCATTTTTGCCATATCTCTGGTTATCTTGTTCATTTCAATAAGGGGTTTGCTGAAATGGTGTAGATAAACGTACATAGAAATAATAATGAACATAAAGGTTGCACAGGCGATTATGCTCACGTACCGTGTTGTTGCGTTTGCCGTTGCTGAAAGGTAATCCATCTGTGCATAAACCTTAAGTGTTCCTGAAGTTCCGAGCGGTGCTCCGAACATCAGGTACTGCAGACTGTTCCTCTCGTCCTTAAGCGTTTCGAGGTAAGTTCCGTTGTCAAGCACCTTGCGTTCAATAAGGGTAAGGTTTCGCGTTCGCAGTACGTCGTAAAGGTTTATGCCGGAATCCTCAACCCAGTCCTGTAAAAAGTCGTTTATGGCGGAAATATAAACAAGCCTGCCGTCGCTGTTGTATATTTCAACTTCAACGTTGTAGTTGTCCTCAATAACGGTCATATCACCGTAAAAGTCATTGCTTTCGTACAGCGCCATTCCTACCTGTTCAGCGGCAATAGCAAGGTTTTTTGTCTGCCTTAACGTGTAGATAAGCGGAATCAGCTGTGTGTTTGCAAGCAGTATTGCAAAAGTTCCTGCACAGATAAAAAAAGCAGTAACCCCGAAGAACTGCGTCCTCAGGGAATACTTTTTGTTTTTTATTCTGTCAATTCTGTTGCATATTCTTTTTTTCATTATTATTCTGCCTCTATTTTGTAACCTATGCCGTAAACAGTCTTAAGGTGGTCGTTGCCCCATTGACCGAGCTTTGTGCGAAGTCTTGCAACGTGGCTGTCAACCGTTCGTATGTCACCTGCGTAATCGTAGCCCCATATATCGTCAAGCAGCTGCTCTCTTGAAAAAACTCTGCCAACGGAGGAAAGTAACTTCAAAAGTATGTTGTATTCCTTTAATGTAAGTTCAAGTGCCGTGCCGTCGAGGGTTACAACGTGAGCTGTTTCGTCTACCGTAAGTCCGCACAGAGAGGGGAGCTTGCCCGAATCTTCGGCTTCGCCGCCTGCTCTCCTGAGAAGTGCGGCAACCCTTTTCATAAGTACTCCGGGGCTGAATGGCTTTGTAACGTAATCGTCTGCGCCTACCTCGAAGCCCATAAGCTCGTCGAATTCCTCGCTTCTTGCCGTAAGCATAAGTATCGGCACGTTGGATTTTTCTCTGATCTTTCGGCACACTTCCCAGCCGTCGATGTTCGGCATCAAAACATCGAGAATAAGTGCGTCTATGTTGCCCTACGTGTAGAAAAT
>JAZOMP010000091.1:0-20525 GCA_045654045.1 Acutalibacteraceae bacterium | reverse complement strand
TACTTAACAATATCAATTTTTTCGCCGCCGAGCAGGTCAACAACCTTGCCTACACGGGCGCCTCTTGCGCCGATGCAGGAGCCGACAGCATCAACGTTTTCGTCTGCGCTGTAAACGGCAACCTTTGTTCTGGAGCCTGCCTCACGGGAGATGGCCTTGATTTCGACTGTGCCGTCAAAGATTTCAGGAACCTCTTCCTCGAACAGTCTGCGTACAAGGCCGGGATGTGTACGGGAAATCATAGCCTTTACGCCGCTCTTTTCACCTTCGCGGATGTCAACAACGTAAACCTTAACAAGGTCGCCGACCTTGAGTGTTTCGCCGGGTACCTGCTCAGTCTTGGGAAGCACGGATTCGCCCTTGCCGAGCTCAACGGTAGCGTTGCCTGTTTCAGCGTCGATGTTTACTACGCGTACAGTAACAAGCTCCTGGTGCTTGGACTGGAATTCCTGCTTGATCTGGCTGCGTTCAGCCTCGCGGATACCCTGACGGATAACGTTTTTGGTGGTGCTTGCGGCAATACGGCTGAAATCCTTTGTTTCAAGCTGAATTTCAACAATATCACCGGGAACCGCACCCTTCTTGTAACGCTGTGCCTCTTCGGGGAGAAGGTCTGTTACGGGATCGGAAATTTCGGAAACTACGTTCTTGCGGAGATAAACAGCCATTGAGCCTTCTTCAAGGTCGATATCGCAGTAGCCGATATCTCTGCCGTATTCACCCTTGATTGCTGAAACGATAGCTGCCTGAATGCGCTCGCAAAGAATATCAGCAGGGATATTCTTCTCTTTTTCGAGCATTTTTACTGCTGCAAAAAATTCTTTTGTATCCATTTTTTATTAATCAATCCTTTCGGTAAATTTACAAAATTATTATATGATTGCGCTGTCGTCAACACGCACCCATGAGGCTTCCTTGCGTGTGATGAAAAGCTGTCTTTCGTCTGTTTCAACGGTGAAGCCCTCGTTATCGTGTGCAACGAGTTTGCAATGAAGCTCTCTTTCACCTGTTTCAAGCGGACGGATGAGTCTTACTATAATATTTTCGCCAAGGTAAGCCTCGAAATGAGCCGGGCGGGAAAGCTCTCTGTCCGTGCCGGGTGAGCTGACCTCAAGACAGTAGCCCTGCTCAATCGGGTCTGCTTCGTCAAGCGGCTTGTCGAGAGCGTGGCTCATATCCACACAGTCGTCGATACCTACTCCGCCTTCCTTGTCGATGAATACACGAAGGTACCACTGTGCACCCTCTTTTACGAAACGCACGTCCCACAGCTTTAACCCGAGCTGCTCAGCAATAGGCTC
The DNA here is from genome assembly GCA_045654045.1 of Acutalibacteraceae bacterium. GTDB lineage: Bacteria > Bacillota > Clostridia > Oscillospirales > Acutalibacteraceae > UBA8612. The sequence continues at coordinate 19,224 of JAZOMP010000091.1, read as the reverse complement.
GGCTATGGCTGTAACTGCGGCTACGGTGTTGCCGCCTTTTTTCTTGCTTGCCATAATCATACCACCTTACAAAAACAAGAGAGCGGACTCGTCAAGCCCACTCTCGTTTTAATGTTCGTACATTCGTTAGTTTAACACATAATAGTTAAAATAGCAATAGTTAATTTAAATATTTATTATATATATCAAAAGCAATATATAAGTGCAACTTTGCCAAAATAAACCTCTTATTTTACGGGGATAAAGCTTTTGATAAGTTTTATGATGCTCTGAATGAGATTCATAATTATATCAAAGAGCTCATCAAAATCAAAGGAAAGGGGAATGTCGGTGTTTACGGCCTCCTCAAGGTTACCCATACCGTCGGGAAGCGGCTTGCCGTCGTAGCTCGACTTGTGAGAGATGAGCCAGGAAATCATACCTTTGGGATATGTGAGCTTTACCTTTTCACCCTTTGCGTTAACTGTGGTCATATGCGGATAATCGCCGTTATCGGTGGAGAACATATCGTTGTTTACAGAATACCATGCGTGGTGGCTGCTGGGTGTCTTTGAGCCGTCAGCGTAGCAAACCTTGGAAAGTGTGGAGAAACGGCACTTTCCGGGAACGTTAGTAACTTCGCAGAGCTTTTCCCAGGTGGGAGCAACGCTCATGCCGTAGTTGACAATCGGGTCATCCGAAGCGGAGACGAACCACATAGGCATATCTGCAACTTTTTCAAGCAGAGATGTGGAAGGAGCCCAGGCGGGACAAATCGGGAAAGCAGCGGCAAACATTTCAGGGTAGGCAATAGCCATTTTAAGGGTCATCTTACCGCCCATTGAGTAGCCGCCGACATAAATCTTTGTTGTATCGATGTTAGACTTGTTCTTTGCAATAAAATCTTCAATTGCGGCACGCAGAGGCTCAACCATACTGTTGTCCCAGAAAATGCCGAGTTCTTCTCTTGAGCGGGGAGCGAGAATAAACGCACCCTTGCCGAAACGGCTCTGGTATTCGTCACTTGCCCAGAGTGCCATATGGCTCTTGGTTACCTGGTTGCCTTTCTTGCTGCCGTCGCCCATACCGTGGAGCCAGACAACGAGGGGATATTTTGTGCTATCGTTTTTCTTTACGGGTGAATAATAGCGGTAATCAATGCTGTAGCCGTCCTCGACAGGACCTTCGCCGGACTGGAATTTTTCACGCAACTCGCCAATACCGTCGGGAGTGTAGGCAGAAGCAATTATGCCTGAGCCAAGCACACAACAGAGTGCAAGTACAAGCGCAATAATTCTTGAAAACGTTTTGTTCATTAAGTACACCTCTGAATTGCAATTTTTTTACATTATATCAAATTTAATACGATAAGTAAACAAAATTTACTTTTAATATACTTTTTTGTTACACCAATAATAGATAAGAAGGTGATTCAAATGAACAAAAAACAGGGAAGACAGACAATAATTCTGGAAAACTGCCCGCGGATAATTGCCTCGGCAGGCGTTGTCGGAAAGAAGGAGGGCGAAGGTCCTTTAAGGGAAGAATTTGACAAAATTTTTACAGACGGACGAATGAACGAGGACTCGTGGGAAAAGGCGGAAAGCGCTTTGCAGAAGGCGGCAATTGAAACCGCAATACAGAAATCGGGTAAGAAAAACGAAGAAATTGACCTGCTTTTTGCGGGCGACCTGCTGGGTCAGTGTATAGGCACAACCTTCGGAATAAGGGATTTCGGCATACCCTTTGCCGGGCTTTACGGGGCGTGTTCGACTATGGCGCTTTCACTTGCAATGGCTGGAATTTTCGTCAATTCCGGTGCGGCACAAACGGCAATTGCCGCAACCTCTTCACACTTCTGCTCGGCAGAAAAGCAGTTCCGTCTGCCGCTTGAATACGGCGGTCAGCGTCCTCCGCAGGCGCAATGGACAGCAACTGCGGCAGGTGCGGCGGTGGTTGAAAATGCCGACAGCGGCATTGCAGTTGAAGCCGTTACCTTCGGCAAAATCTGTGATATGGGCGTAACGGACGCGAACAATATGGGTGCGGCAATGGCACCTGCCGCGGCAGACACAATAGCGGCACATTTTCGTGAGAGCGGTACAAAGCCGACAGATTACGACGTAATCGTAACGGGCGACCTCGGTGCAATCGGCTCAAAGCTTGCCGTTGAGCTTCTCAACAGCGAGCACGGCTACGATATTTCGGGCATCCACAAGGACTGCGGCACCATGCTTTTTGCAATTGATGCGCAGGACGTCAACTCGGGTGCATCGGGCTGCGGCTGCAGCGCTGCCGTGGTTTGCACCCACTTTATGCGGCGGCTTCGTGAGGGCGAAATCAGAAAAATGCTTTTCATCGGCACGGGTGCGCTGATGTCAACCGTTTCAAGCCAGCAGGGCGAAAGCATACCCACAATCGCACACGCCGTCGTGCTGAAAGGGGGAGAGTAAATTGCTTAAAAAACTTTGCTGTGACCTTAAAATAATTAACTGTGCAAGCAAGGCGATAATCTGCCTTGATGCTATGAAAAAATTCCTCTGCACAGCACTTGTAATTTTTGTGATTATCAAAGGTTTAATGCTTTGTGTAGTTGCAAAGGACTGAAAAAACAGCGTACAGATTCTGGTCTGTACGCTGTGATTCTTTTATTAAGCTTTACTGCTTGTCAGAATTCAGATATTCAATTAATTTGTCCTCTACATAAACTTCAGGGTTAGCAACCTTAACTTTTTCAAAAATCTCTGCATACAACTCTTTGTGCTCATTGAATGTAGCATCAATTAGTAATGGCTGTCCACAATTATTGATATCTAATCGTAAAGCAGTCATTTTTAAATTAAGTGTTCTTTTCAGTGAGAGAGTATTTATGTCAGCAAAAGAAAAACGGATATCCTGATATTTTCCGTTGATGTGAAAATGACATAAGGATATAAAGTCATCATCTAAAACAACGGACTTTTTTATCATTGACTTTGCAAAAGGTACAATTTCCAGCAGTGTCATAGTAACGATAAGCAAAATAATCAATACAAAATTTTTCTTTGCAAATTGCAAAAATAACAGTAGTCTTGCAAATATAATTATTGCTAAAATATTCAATGCTGTTTCAACGCAAATTATACTTGAAGGTATAGTATATTTTTTCATTTTGTTTTACCATCCGCTATAATTGAAGATTGTTGTATTAATTGAATAGCTCGCATTTATTCCGGTATTACCGTAATTCTTGTTTCGCCGTTGGTGTAGGCGATGAGGGTGAGAGTTTTGGCTTTCTCGTCCCATTCCATTTTGCCCTTTGCGTTGTTGGATGCGGTTGCATCAACCGACGGACAGGAGTCAAAGCCCGTGAGGGTGATTACGGTTGTTCTGAAATTCTTGGGGTCGCTTCTCTTGCCGCCAAGGGCATAGGCAGTCATAAAGCTGTTTTCGTCCTCAAGCCCTGCACATACGGCATCGGTGTCAAGGCGAAGGTTGCAAAGGTCGATTTCAATTCTGTCTTCCTTTTCGTCGATTATAGCGTAGGTGTGGGCTTCAAGCTCGGCATCAAGCTTTATTTTGCTTTCGGGAAGGGTGTAGCTGACCGTCTGCTTGGCATCAACCGTCTTGTTTTCGTTGCTGTTGAAAACGTAGATATAATCGTTTATGTCAAACAGCACGCCGTCACCCGAGTAGGTTTCCTCGTAACGGTCGTTAAAGAATTTTGCCTTTATGGGGTTGATGAAAAGCAGATTGATAAAATAGCTGAAATCGTTGAGAACTTCCGCCTCGGGCAGCACTTCTTCGGGCTTGGAATAAATCGGCAGAATGGGGATTATATAGTACCTGCCAGTGGAGGGTACCCAGGTTTTTGTGCAGTCGAAATACGGGGTGATGTCCAGCTTTTCCTCAATGAAAGTAAAGGCATCGCAATAAAGACCCTGAAGCAGGTGTGCATCGTTACCGCTCAGAGCATACGAACGGGTAAGCTTCATTTGGTAGGCAACCTTTATGTTTTCTTTTACCTCTTCCTTGCCCGGTACTGCACCGTTTAAAACGAGCTGATAAATCGGGTAAAGCACATCGTAGAAGGTGGGGGTGAGCACAACCTCGCCGTTGACAAAGTGGTAAAGACCGCCGCGGCTGAATGTGCCTTCAATTGCGTAAACGGTAGCGCCGCCCACAAGGTCGGCTATCATATCAATGCCGTAAAGTGCAGGCGGATATTTTGAGGTGTAGGCAAAATCGGGCTCGTTGGGGGCAACGCCTATATCGTCATATTCTTTAAAGCCCTCCTCGTACCAGAGGAAGTTTTCAAGGTTTACGCCCCAGTTGCCGCACACATCGTCCAGCCAGCAGCCAAGAATATTGGACTGGCTTGCGAAGTGTCTGCCGTGGCCGTTGTGCTTGTCCATAATAATTACGTTTTCGGTGTTTGCCTTGAGCAGGTCGTAAAGCTCTCTGTCCTTAAGAATCTGGTTTATGTAGTTTGCTTTTTTGTAGTAGATATATTCCATATCCTGCCAGATGAAAAGACCGCCATTTTCGGCACAGGCCTTGATACAGGATTTGAGTCGGGCAAGAATATTCTTGTTTACGCCCATATCGTTCGTAACCTCGTCATAGGCAAGCTTTTCGTTGGTAACGCCGTTGGTCGAAAGCTCAACCTGAACAAAGCCGATAAGCGAGGGATGCTCCCTGAATACTGCGGAAAGCTCCTCCTGCGTAAAGGGGTTACGGGTCTTGTTGGTGCAGAAGCATTCGGACTGGCAGACTATCGGCACGTTTGCCTTGTCGGTAATTGTAAGCAGCTCGTCCCAGAATTCGAGCTGTCTTGCGGGAGTCATATCCGTTGTACCCTCGTCAATGTAAATAACCGCAAAGTTTCTCACGTCCTCGGGCAGAGCATAATAGGTCTTGATTGCGTATTCTGCAAAAGCCTCACCCGTCTGCGGACCACCGTAGATGGGGCAGTTCCTTATCATAAACAGCGGGTTTTCCTCGTCAACGTACATACGAAGTCCGTCAACCTTTTTGCGTGTGCGGATTTCGGTCGGTGTGTCTGATTTCGGCGGCAACAGTGCTAAATCCGACGGCACGTCAGCCGTTGTGTTGTCAACTGCAACAGCATCAAAAGGAATTGCAAGCAGCGTTGCCGCAATAAGAAGTATGCTGATGATTTTTTTCATTTTTTTCAGCTCCGTGTTAAAATAATCAGCTAATATATTACAACTTAATAGTGTATATGTCAAACCAAACGTGCAGGATCGATTCACAAAGCGACCGCTGTAAAAGTGATAGATCGGTAAAAAAGGCAATTCGTGAGTTGCTCCTATAGGTTAATCAAATTCATATTGATATATTTGCAACACGGACGACCAAAGGAAAGTCCATTTGGTCGTCCGTGAAAACCGAATTAAATATAGCCAATCAGAGAACCGTCCCCTGATTGACAGGTAAATATTCATTTAATGGCATATCAAGTGGAATATCAACACCATGCCTTGTCCAATAATTCGCTAAAGGAATAATTAATGTTGTAGGCATATAGGTAACAACATCATTGCTGTTTAATATATTGAAGATATTTCCGTAAGGAATAGCTTCTTGGTCTAATGATTCCGTTACTACCTGCGGTGTTGCAAAAGTATAAGCGTAAACTTTGTCTACGCCCAAAGATGAGCTCAACTCTGCCGCAAGCAGATTGGCTATTGCCGCACCAAGGCTATGACCGGTTATGAGGATAATAGAATCAGAAAAATTTGGAACAAAGCTTGTTAGCTTTTCTTCAACAGTATCTTTCAAATCATCAAATTTATTATCCAGAGGATATAACTGTGTTAAGACATTGTTAAACCAGTCTTCCCTTGTAACCGAACCTTGTATAGCAACAACAACGAGCTTTTTGGTGTTGCTTTGAGGTTCTGCTACCAATTGAACAAGTGATCCAGAGCTGCCAGAGCTGCTGATATCAGTATATGAGCTATCATATAAATCCCCCCGAACAGTGCTTCGAACCAAGTCAGTATTGTTGCCATTATAGTTTGCCTCCTCTTAAGTTGAGTTTTCATTTTGTGTTACATATTCAATATTACGATATGCTATGGTATGTGCACCAGCAGCAGTTGGATCTCGCTCTTGGGTTATAGGGTCAACATCGTAATTGTTTTCTTGGATTTGAGTTTCTACAAAGCCGTGATTGCTCAAGAGTTCTGCCGCTGTATAATTTACATCACCCATAAACCAACCTGGGATTGCAGGTAGTCCGGTATCAGTAGGATAATTATATGCCGCATAACTAAGCTCCATAGCCCACGTTGCAAGTGCGTGATTACAATCAGGGGACGGTTCTGTGATTGGTCTCCTGATTGATTAATATTACATATCAAATCAAAACTATGTAAACCCATTCAAACCATTGGAATCGCCGCCTTTTATTTCTTTGCAAACACATTATAACACATATTTTCCCAAAAAAGAAGTTACAAATAGTTACAAAATAGTTACAAACTCCGACATTGTGTTGCGAAACGGCAATGCGGTCGTTTTTGCTTTGCTTGTTACCCGCTGTTTACCTTTGCCAATATATATACTTATTTATTTTTTTATAAAAAGGTTGTATTTTTATATGCAAAGTGTTAAAATCGACAATAGGTAACTTTTTTATATTTTAAGTTTCAGAGAATGGAGGTTTATGTTGATGAAAGAAAAAGAAGAGTTCAGCGAATATGCAAAAAGCTCGCTTATCCGAATCAGCAAATTTGCCCACATTCTGCTCAACGTATTTTTGCAGGCGGTGTGTCTGTATTACTATAATACCGAACACAATAACCAAGACGTAGGCTCAAGAAGATTTATGCTCTTTGTTGCGCTGTATACTGTTGTGCTGTGCTTCTCGCTTCGTACCTACCGTGCCTACAGCTTCGGTATGAGCCGTGTTACAATGCTGGTTTATTCCCAGTCGCTTTCCGTGCTGATTGCGGGTGTTTCGTTCTACGTTGTGTTTGTTATTGCCAATTCAACGGTGTTTACGCCCTTGCCGCTTATTATTCTGCTTGCGGTGCAGTTCCTTGGCAATATGGCGTGCACTGTGCTTATCAATAAGCTCTATTTCAGGCTCAACAAGCCCCGTAAGGCTACGGTTTTCTATACGGGACAGGCTGAGCTGATAAGGCTTCGTGACATTGCCGAAAGGAAGAAAAACTTTAACCTGAGCGGTATTTACGAGGTTGGGCAGGACAGCTTTGAGGATATTCTTCCAAGGCTTGCAGGAAGCGAGGTTGTTCTGGTCGCAGGGCTTTCATCGGAGCTTCGCAACGCAATTCTGCAGTACTGCCTCGAAAGTGGTAAGCAGTGCTACGCTCTGCCGTGTACGGGCGATATAATTATGATGGGCGCAAAGCACATGGATATGTTCAGCGTGCCCGTTTTCTCGGTTTCAAGGGCATCACTCAAAATAGAGTATGCCGTCATAAAGCGAGCACTCGATATTTTCTGTTCACTTGTCGGTATAATTCTGTTAAGTCCCGTAATGTTCGTTACGGCACTTGCGATAGCACTTTACGATAAGGGCCCAGTGCTTTACCGTCAGACCCGTCTTACTCAGGGCGGAAGGGAGTTTGAAATACTCAAATTCCGCAGTATGCGTGTCGATGCAGAAAACGACGGCGTAGCCCGTCTGGCAACAGATAATGACGACCGCATAACACCCGTCGGCAAGGTTATAAGAGCCTGCCGTCTGGACGAGCTTCCCCAGCTTTTCAATATTCTCAAGGGTGATATGACCGTTGTCGGCCCGAGACCCGAACGCCCCGAAATTGCAGAGCAGTACGAGCAGGTGCTCCCCGAATTCAATTTAAGACTGCAGGTGAAGGCAGGCCTCACAGGCTTTGCACAGGTCTACGGCAGGTACAACACCGAGCCGCGTGACAAGCTGCAGATGGACCTTATGTATATAAACCGTATGTCCCTTGCACAGGACCTTAAGCTGATTTTTGCAACCGTGAAAATACTTTTCTTAAAGGAAAGCACACACGGCACAGCCGAGGGTCAGACAACCGCAATGGCGGACAATAAAGATACCACTACGGTATAAAGAGGATAAATAAAATGAATCTCTACGAAAAAATTGTCAGCGGCGAAGAAAAAATATCCGTTATAGGTCTGGGCTACGTCGGTATGCCTATTGCCGTTGCTTTTGCAAAAAAGGTCAGGGTAATCGGCTACGACCTGAATGAGAAGAAAATAGAGCTTTACAAAAGCGGCATTGACCCGACTCTCGAGGTGGGCGACGAGGCAATACGCACAACGAGCGTTGAGTTTACCGCAGACGAAGCCAAGCTGCGTGAGGCGAAATTTCACATTGTTGCCGTGCCCACACCTGTCAATGCCGAGCATATGCCCGACCTTTCTCCCGTTGAGGGTGCCGCCCGTATTTTAGGCAGAAATCTCACAAAGGGCAGTGTGGTTGTTTTTGAGTCAACCGTTTATCCCGGTGTGACAGAGGACGTATGTGTGCCGATACTTGAAAAAGAATCGGGACTTAAGTGCGGCGAGGATTTTAAAATAGGCTATTCGCCCGAAAGAATCAACCCCGGCGACAAGGTGCACCGCCTTGAAACCATAGTCAAAATCGTTTCGGGTATGGACGAGGAAACACTCGACACCGTTGCAAGAGTTTACGAGCTTGTTGTTGAAGCAGGGGTGCACCGTGCGGAAAGCATCAAGGTTGCCGAGGCTGCAAAGGTTATTGAAAACAGCCAGCGTGACATAAACATTGCTTTTATGAACGAGCTTTCCATTATATTCAACGGTATGGGTATCGACACAAAGGCCGTGCTTGAAGCCGCAGGCACAAAGTGGAATTTCCTTAAATTCTCACCCGGTCTTGTCGGCGGACACTGCATAGGCGTTGACCCGTATTATCTCACTTATAAAGCGGAGCAGACGGGCTACCGCAGTCAGGTAATTCTTGCAGGCAGAAGAATAAACAACGGTATGGGTAAATATGTTGCCGAAAACGCCGTTAAAAAGCTGATTTCCTCGGGCGTGAGCGTTGAGGGGGCAAGGGTTGCCGTGCTGGGCTTTACCTTCAAGGAAAACTGTCCCGACACACGCAACACACGAATTATCGATATTATAAACGAGCTTGCCGAATTCGGAATAAAGCCCGTTGTTGCGGATTCCGTTGCCGATGCCGATGAGGCAAAGCAGCACTACGGAATTGATTTTGTCGATATTGCCGATATCAAGGATATGGACGTTGTGATTATCGCCGTCGGCCACGATGCCTTCAAAAGCTTTACCCGTAAAGACGTGGACGCAATGTTCAGGGCTGACGGCAAAAAGGTACTCATTGACGTAAAGGGTATATACAACAAAAAGGAATACACCGAAGCGGGCTATATTTACTGGAGACTTTAAGTATAAAAAAACAGCCCTGTCATACAGAGCTGTCCTTTTTGTGAGCGTTGAGTTTCTTTACTGTTTTCAGCGCTTCTTTTATAAAATCTGCGGGTGAGGTGAGCACGGTTTTTACCGCCTCAGCAAGCATATTGCCGTATTTGCCCGTGCGCTTATAGCCTGCCGCAAGCACCGCATGGTAGCGGAAGCGGATAAAGCGCTGTTCAGCTTTTGAAAGCTTCGGGAAAAACTGCTGTTTGAAAGCGAATAGAGCTTTTTCGCCTGCAATTTTGTTTTCGCCGCCCGAAATACCTCCGTCGGGGTGACGGTAGGCTTTTACGTGGCATTCGGGCATATATCGGATTTTCAGCCCCGCAAGAATTGCCTTGAGCATAAGGTGAAATTCCTGACCGACCTTGACTGAGTTGAAGCAGCCGATTTCTCGGAGCTTATCTGCCTTGAACATAAAGGTCGGTGTGCCCGTAAGGTGGCGTGTCAGGTGGTAGCGCAGAAGATATTCGTTGTCAAAGCTTTCTATTGCGGTATATTCTCTGTAATCTACCATAATGCCATCCGGCGAATAAAGTCCGAGGTTGGTAAAGCTTACGTCACAGTCATTCTCAAGCATAAATGCGAGCTGCTTTTCAATCTTTGCGGGCAGGTATTCGTCATCGTCGTCAAGGAAGGTTATGTATTCGCCCGTGGCAACCTCTATGCCGCGGTTTCTGGAAAGTGCGCCGTTCAGATTTTTTTCGTTCTGAAGATATATAACGTTATCTCTGCCCAGACTGTCAAAATACGCTTTCGTTTCGTGCTGTTTTTCGTAGGCAGAGGTGCTGTCGTCAATTACTATTATTTCCGTGTTGAGATAGGTCTGGTTTAAGACAGATTCTACCGCCCGTGAAAGGTATTCAACCGTGCGCCTGTAGGTCGGTATTACAACCGAAACCTTCGGCAGGACGTTGGCTTGCATATAAACACTCCCGTTGAAAAAATATATTTTATTATATCACAGTTTGTCCTTGTTGACAAGTGAACAAAAACGTTAGGTGGACTTTAAATATGGTCAGCATCAAAGGAAGCAATTCAATATTCGGTGAGGTTACGCTCAGCGGCGCAAAAAATGCGGCACTGCCGCTGATTGTCGGTGCCTGCCTTTGCAGTGAACCCGTAACGCTTCACAATATGCCCGTTGAGCTCAACGACCTTAAGGTTATGGTGGGTGTGCTTCGGGATATCGGCTTTAATATTGAAATCAACGGCCACTCCGTAACCGTTTCACGGGGTGATGAAATAAAGAGCGAGGTGCCCGGTGAGGCGTCAAAAATCCGCTATTCACTGCTGCTTCTGCCGCTTCTTATCACGCTTACGGGCAGGGTCAGCAATCCTATGCCGGGCGGCTGTAACCTCGGCGACAGAAAGTACGATATTCACCTTGAAACCCTGCGTAAGCTCGGTGCTGATATAGTTGAAGAGGAGTACTGCATTTCGGGTCAGGCCGATAAAAGGCTTTCGGGCGCAGATTTGCTGTTTCATATTGCCACAACAAGCGGAAGCGAGGGTGCGGTAATTGCCGCCGCTCTTGCCGAGGGTAAAACAACCGTGAGCAACGCAAACACACGCCCCGAGGTTATAGACCTTATAGATTTTCTCAACGCTATGGGTGCAGATATTACCTACAGCACACGTTATATTGAAATAAACGGTGTCAGCTCTCTTCATGGCGGCGAATATACTGTCCTTAAGGACAGCCACGAGGCCGTTTCATATATGATTCTGGCTACGCTTATGCGCTCCGAAATCATGGTAAAGGATTTTGATACAAGGTTTATAGGTGAGGATGTTGCCCTCCTTAAAGCGATAGGCGCAGACGTTTTTGAGTGGGGCGGTAACGTTTACCTTTCCGCAAAGGGTAAAACACTCAAGCCCTTTTCAATGGCTACTTCGCCATATCCGGGCATCAATTCCGATATGCAGCCCCTGCTTGCAGCACTTGCCTGTACTATTGAGGGCGAGTCGATTATAACCGATACAAGGTTTACCGAACGCTTCCAGTACGTTGACGAGTTCAGAAAATTCGGTGCGGATATTGTAAATTACCAGAACTGCGCTATCATTCACGGCGGCAAAAAGCTCAACGGCACCGACGTGTGGGCAACGGATCTTCGTGCGGGTGCGGCGCTTACTTTTCTGGGTGTATGGGCTCAGGGCGAAACAAGAATTGACAACTACTACCAGACCCAAAGAGGCTATGTGGATATTATCGAAAAGCTCCGCGGCTTAGGTGTCGAAATATCGGAGATATAAAGTACAAAGGAGATTTGTGCAATGAAAATTGCTGTTGCGGGTACAGGCTACGTGGGTCTGTCCGTTGCTACGCTTCTGGCACAGCACAATGAGGTAACCGCTGTTGATATAATACCCGGAAGAGTAGAAATGATTAACAGCCGCCGCTCACCGATACAGGATGAGTATATAGAAAAATTCTTCGCAGAGAAGTCGCTTGATCTTACTGCTACGCTTGATGCGGATACTGCATACAAAAATGCCGGGTTGGTTGTGATTGCCGCTCCGACAAACTATGACGATGAGCTCAATCACTTCGACACCTCTGCGGTGGAGAGTGTAATAAATCAGGTTGTTGCCGCCAATCCCGGAGCGATAATTGTAATCAAGTCTACTGTTCCCGTCGGCTTTACACAAAGCATAAGAGAAAAAACGGGCTGTAAGAATATCCTTTTCAGCCCCGAATTTCTTCGGGAGTCAAAGGCGCTTTACGACAACCTTTATCCCAGCCGCATTATCGTCGGTACGGATATGAAGGACGAAGCTCTGCTTTCTGCCGCCAAAACCTTCGCAGACCTTTTACGGCAGGCGGCATTAAAACCCGACATTGATACGCTCTTTATGGGCTTTACCGAGGCAGAGGCGGTCAAGCTTTTTGCCAATACCTATCTTGCGCTCAGGGTGTGCTATTTCAATGAGCTGGATACCTATTCGGAAATCAAGGGCCTCGATACACGTCAGATTATCGAGGGTGTCTGCCTTGACCCGAGAATAGGCAGACACTACAATAACCCCTCCTTCGGCTACGGCGGCTACTGTCTTCCCAAGGACACAAAGCAGCTGCTTGCCAACTATGAGGACGTGCCGGAAAATATGATAACCGCCATTGTTGAGGCAAACAAAACCCGAAAGAACTTTATTGCCCGTCAGGTGCTCAAAACGGCAGGCTATTCTACTTCACCGGATGCCCGGCTGCCCGTTATAGGTGTATACAGGCTGACGATGAAGGCGGGCAGCGACAATTTCAGGGAGTCCTCCGTGCAAGGCGTTATCCAAAACATTATGAGCCGCGGTGCAGAGGTTATCATTTACGAGCCGGCGCTTAAGGATGGTTCACTTTTCAACGGCTGTACCGTTGTAAACGATTTTGAAAAATTTGCTGAGCAAAGCGATGCCATACTTGCCAACCGCTATGACAGCCGCCTTGACTGCTGTGCGGAAAAAGTATACACGCGTGATTTGTTCGGAAGAGACTGACAGAGGCTTTGACTTATGGGAAATATAAAAGATTATATAAGAATTGCAAGAATTGACCACTGGATAAAACAGCTTTTCATTTTTCCGGGTATGGTTTTCGCCTTTTTCCTTGTTGACGGTGTTTCCGTTACGGAAAGGCTGGCGGATATAATTCTTGCCTTTGTTGCAACCTCCTTTATTGCTTCGGCTAATTATGTTATAAACGAGTGGCTTGATGCAAAGTTTGACAAATTCCATCCCACTAAAAAATCACGTCCCGTAGTTTCGGGTAACGTAAAGTTTGCAGGCGTGATTATTGAATACGCGGTTTTCACCGCTCTCGGTCTGCTTGCGGCGTGGTTTGTTTCAAAGCTCGTTTTTCTTATGGAGCTGTGGCTGTGGATTATGGGCATACTCTATAACGTAAAACCGTTCAGAACAAAGGAAATCCCGTACATAGACGTGCTTTCCGAATCGCTCAATAACGCAATACGCCTGCTTATAGGCTGGTTTACCGTTACAGGCAGCTTTATGCCGCCCGTCAGTATTGTTTTCGGCTACTGGATGGCAGGTGCTTTCCTTATGGCTACAAAGCGCTACTCCGAATACCGTATGATAGCTGACAAAACAATAGCTTCGGACTACAGAAAGTCCTTTAAGTATTACACGGAAAAGTCATTACTTATTTCTTCATTTTTCTACGCTCTGCTTTCCGTTTTCTTCTGCGGTGTGTTTATGGTCAAATACCGTGCGGAGCTTATTGTGGACATTCCTCTTATCTGCGGTCTTTTCTGCCTGTATTTCAGTATTTCCTTCAAGGAAAATTCAAGCGCACAGAAGCCGGAAAAGCTGTTCAAGGAAAAAACACTCGTGCTTTACCTGCTTGTGCTTTTCGTAATTACCTGTGTGCTGTTGGTTGTTGATATACCTGCACTCCACTTTATTATGAATAACGAAATTATCAGTATATAATTTTTTACAAGGTGATGAATTTGAAAAAGAACAACCTTGAAAAGAAAAGCCCTGTTCTGCTTATTGCAGCTATGCTGCTTTGTGCGGCGGTTTGTGCGGTGATTTTTGTAATTCTGGAAGGCTACACCAAGGGAGACGTCAGAGGACATTGGAGAATCTGCCGTTACACCCTTGAGGGTCTGAATCCTTACCTGCTTATCGGTCAGCCTGCAGCTATTGAAAGCGTCGGCGCAATTCCTGCGGCGTTTTCGACTGTGCCGTGGAGCTGCGTTTTCGGCAGCGCTTTTTATGCAGGTTTTCTTCCGCTTGAAGGTGCTTACGTTTACGTTTTTGTAATGCACTTTGTTGCGGTTGCGGCATTGATGCTTGTAATCTACAGCAAATACAAGTCTGCTTTATCTAAAAATCAGCTTGCCGTACTTATGCTCGTGCCTCCCGTGCATTTCAGCTTTATGTATTCGCTTCATTTCGGCAATGCCGGCGGAATTATCTGCTGTATGCTGATGATAGCTTTCATTATCGGCAAAAAGCATCCATTTATTGCGGGTGTGCTGCTCGGCTTTGCAATGATGAAGCCGCAGATAGCAGCAATTATATGCCTTGTCTACCTGTTTGAAAAGCGATTCAAAACTCTGTTCACTGCGGCGGGCATCGTAATTGCGGGATGGGTCGCAACAAGCCTTGCTATATCCGTTAATCCGATTGACCTTATAAAATATACTCTTGAGAGCGGTACGGCGGCAAGCACACAGTACCTCGGTCTGCTCAACAACCTCAAATATTTCGGTGTTGATTCAACGCTCATTCTGCTGATGAACGTTGCAATCGGCTGTGTGTATACACTCGGTCTGTATCTTTATATCAAAAAAAGGGCAAGAGTGGATTCTATCTTTGTTTTCGTGCCTGCCTGTATTGCTTCCGTTTTCTGGATTTACAAAAACGGTACGGATTATATGATTCTCGCCTTTGCGGCGGCATTCTTCTGCCTGCTTTGTATGAGCAAAAGGCTTACCGTGGCAGACTATATTGCTTCAATCTGCTCAATTGCCTGGCTGCAGATGAGCCGTTGCGCAGTATATCTCGGTGTAACGTTGTTTGACGATAATTTATTTGTAAGAGATATCTTCAAGAGTGCTGACGGACTTGTAATTGCAATTGTCGGCGTTTATCTTTGCAGGCTGTGGGTAAAATACGGCGGCGAAGAGATTATAATCAAGCTTAAGGAAAGAAAGAAAAGGAAGTGAAAAAATGAAAAAGCTTGACTGGAAAACCTGCTTCCGTGTAGGCGCAAGCGTGTTTGTGCTGTTTTTGTGTATACACTACTGGCCCAATATTTCAGGCTTTATCGGTAAGTGCTTTACTGCTGCCGCACCTGTTTTCACGGGCTTTGTAATGGCATATATCATAAACATTCTTATGAGCTTTTATGAACGCCACTTTTTCCAAAAATCGAAAAAGAAGGCGGTTGCAAAAAGCCGCCGCCCCGTTTCGCTTGCAGGTGCCATACTTACGGTTATAGGTGTTATCGCTCTCGTAATCGTGCTTATTGTGCCTCAGCTTGTCAACTGTATCGAAATGCTTGTTGCACAGCTACCCGGCGCAATTGAAAAGCTTGTTGCAAAGCTCAACGGACTGAGTTTTGTTTCCGACGAGCTTATATCAAGCCTTACCTCAATCGACTGGAAGTCAAGGATAGGTGACATTGCGCACACGCTCTTCTCTGGTGTAGGCGATTTTATGAACGTTGCCGTATCCGCAGTTTCAAGTGTTTTTACCAGTCTGATGGCATTTGTTATCGGCTTTATCGTTGCGCTTTATCTGCTTACGGATAAGGACAGGCTCGGCAGTCAGTGCAAGCGCGTTATGAACAGATGGGTTCCCGAGCGTTTTCTGGAAAAAGCTATGCACATTGTTAACATTGTGGATGACAGCTTCCACCGCTTCATAGTCGGTCAGTGTACGGAGGCGGTAATTCTCGGCACGCTTTGTATGATAGGTATGCTTGTTTTAAGGCTTCCCTATGCGCCTATGGTTGGTGCTTTAATAGCCTTTACTGCGCTTATTCCGATTGTCGGTGGTCTTATCGGTGCGGGTGTCGGCGCCTTTCTTATACTTATGGTGTCACCCGTAAAGGCGCCTATTTTTATAATTTTCATAATCGTCCTTCAGCAGATTGAGGGCAATCTCATTTATCCGAAGGTTGTCGGCTCTTCAATGGGTCTGCCGGCGCTCTGGGTGCTTGCCGCCGTAACCGTAGGCGGCGGTGTGTTGGGTATAGGCGGTATGCTTATCGGCGTGCCTATTGCGGCTGTTGTTTATCGCCTGATTAAAGAAAGCCTTAATAAGCCCGAGCCCGTAGTACAGGAGGAAGTCGTCACCGATGAATGAACTGAGCAGTATTTTTTCTCAGGTGAATGACGGCACAAAAATTGTGCTTGAAAAAAATAAAACCTACCACGTAAGGCAGGATGATTCGTTTTTGCTTACGGGCTACTATTGCTCGAATACGGCAAAAAAGCACGAAAACCCCAATGGCACAAGAAAAACGGCAATATATTTAAAGGATAAAAAGAATATCGAAATTGACGGCAACGGTGCAACTCTGTTTGTGCACGGCAAAATGACACCCTTGCTTTTCGATAACTGCGAAAATATAACTCTTAAAAATCTCACTATAGATTATGCCTGCCCGACTATGGCGGAATTTACCGTGCTTTCAAACGAAAACGGTGTGTGCACGGTTAAAATTAACCCCGAATACCTTTACCGTATTGAAGATAACGAGCTTATCTGGCAGGGCGAAACAGGTTTTGACGGAAAGCCCTACTGGGAGGACAGCTACGTCGGCAACCGCCGCCACGTAAAATATTTTGATCCCGTGCAGAGAATTTGTTCTGACTTCGGCAGAAATAACCTCGAAAGTGAAAAAATTGAAGACCTTGGTAATAATACGCTTCGTTTTACACTAAAAAACAAAGATGCATATCTGCCGGCAGGCAGTGTGGTTCAGACACGAAACATAGTCCGAGACCAGACGGGCAGTCTGTTTCAGCGTTGTAAAAACCTTGTGTTTGAAAATATGCGTGTAAAGTTTATGCACGGCCTGGGTATGGTTTCGCAGTATTGCGAAAACGTGAGTTTCATAAACTGCGACCTTACACCTGCCCACGGCAGAACGGTTGCAAGTACGGCGGATTTCTTTCAGTTTTCGGGCTGTAAGGGTAAGCTTCTTATTGACGGCTGTGCCGCAAGAGGCGCTCACGATGACTATGTAAACGTTCACGGTACACACCTTCGCATAATTGAAAAGAACGACGGCGAAAACAGCCTGCTTGTTCGCTTTATGCACGATGAATCATGGGGCTTTCAGGCGTTTGAAAAGGGCGATGAGCTTGAATTTATCAGGTGGGATACCCTTCAGCCGTATGCCGAAACAAAGGTAGTTGCTTACGAAAGAATAAATGATACGGATATACGGCTTTTCCTTGACCGTGAGCTGCCCGAAATTATTGTGGGTAAGGACGTTGTCGAAAACGCAACGTGTACACCCGATTTGTGCGTGCGCAACTGTAATTTCGGTCCGACCGCAGGCAGAGGAATACTCTGTACCACAAGGGGAGAGGTTATAATTGAAAACAACCGCTTTGAAAACCTCTGGGGTCCTGCGCTTCTGCTTGAGGATGACTGCAACTTCTGGTATGAGTCGGGTTACACAACAGAAATTATATTCCGGAACAATCTCGTAATCGGCTGTGATTACGGAATTACCTGCGAGGGCGCTCCCGTAATACGCTATACGCCCAAGGTTATGGACGAAGACTTTGATGGCTTTGTCCACGGCAGTCTGGTTGTTGACAGTAACCGATTTGAGGGTGCAAGAAAGGGCAGCCACCGCTTCCACCTTGAATATCTGCGTGAAGCGGTAATCACAAACAACAGCTTTGACGCACCCTATGAAATTGACCGCCGCAACGTTGACAGTATTACAGAAGAAAATAATATAATTTAAATAATTAATAATAAAACATCAAAAGACCTCGGCTTCAAAGGGAATAGCCGAGGCTTTTTTGTATATCCTGTTGACAAACTTAATTTTGCCTGCTATAATATATTTAACAATTTGGTTAAATGTTAAATATTGTGTAAAAGAGAGGGGACAGTAAATGGGAATACAACAGACACTAAAGGCACTGGCAGACCCCATTCGCCGTGAAATACTCAATATGCTCAAAGCAGGAAGGCTTTCCGCAGGAGAAATTACCGAGCATTTTTCCGTTACGGGTGCTTCAATTTCACGCCACCTGTCCGTGCTAAAGGAAGCAGACCTCGTGCGTGACAAGCGTGAGGGACAGTTTGTTTTTTACGAGCTCAATGCCTCGGTTTTAGAGGAGATTATGCTCTGGATTACCGACCTGAAAGGAGAAAACGAAAATGATTAAAGCTAACAGGAAAACGCTTGTTATTACATCCCTGCTCATACTTCTGCCGGTTGTTTTCGGTGTAGTTATGTGGGATAAGCTGCCCGAAAAAATGCCGACACACTTTGGGCTCGACGGAACTCCCGACAGCTGGAGCAGTAAGGGCTTCGCCGTTTTCGGCTTGCCGCTTATCGTGCTTGCGCTGGATTGGTTTGCCGTGTTTGTAACGGAAAAGGATAACAAAGGTAAAGATCAGAATAAAAAAATTATGACCCTTGTGCTGTGGATTTGTCCGCTGATTTGTATCGGAGTAAGTGCCGCTATGTATTCGTGGGCTCTGGGCAACGAGGTCAACGTCAAAACAGTAGTTGTATTGTTGCTGGGTGTGATTTTTACCGCTATAGGTAATCTTCTGCCTAAATGCAAGCCGAACCGCACTATAGGTATCAGAATCAAAGGCACGCTTTCAAGCGAGGAAAACTGGGTTGCGACCCACCGCTTTGCAGGCAGAATATGGTTTACAGGCGGAATAGTTGTGCTGGCTTCTGCCTTCCTGCCCAATACCGCCGCAGCAATTGTAATGCTTGTTACGCTGCTCGTAATGGCGGTCGTACCGTGTGTGTACTCTGCAAAGTATAAAACGAAAAAATAATAAATAAAAATAAATGGGCGGGAAACGCCACCGAGCCGTAAGGCAGTATTTCTTTAAAATGTGAATTTTAAGTACAATAATGCGTCAACTCCCACAGATATGCGTTAGCATTATCTGCGGGAGTTTCCTTTTCTTGCATCTTAAAATTTCATTTTAAAGTGCTTCGCAGTTTCGTAAGAGTATAAAATTTCTTGTATCGAAGCCAAAAACGCAGCAAGGCTGTCGCCTTGCGAGGCTTTTGTCAAAGATACGGGGAATTTTACTCGAGAAACAAATACTTCCTTGCGACTCGGCGGCGAA
>JAZOMP010000090.1:0-8935 GCA_045654045.1 Acutalibacteraceae bacterium | reverse complement strand
GTATGAATAGGAGATGGGGGATACAACAGCGCCGGGAATACCAACGATTGTTGACATAGAAGCAAGGTTAAGAAGGTTGATATAATAGAGGTTCAGACCTGAGTTGAGGCTGAATGCACCAAGGAACTCGGAAAGAGTTATAAGAAGAAGCGGCTTGTTGGTAATAACAGACTTGACACCGCTGAATACGCTGGGACGTTCAATTGTCTGCATAACTCTTTCTTTAGCAACAAAAGCATAGAAAAGAGCAAAAAGACCTGCAACAACAGCTGTGATAACACCGCCGAGAACGAACATTCTGTTGTAACCGGCCTGATAAAGTGTGTTGTTGGTGATTTCGAGAGCCTGATTCTTGGGGCTGTTGATATAAATATCAATAAGAAGACCCATAAGAATTTCAGGAGCTTTCTCAACAAAGCCCGAAAGAAGGTTAGCCTGAGTAATAAGTCGTGTTCTGTCAACAATATTTGGAGTAATTGTTGAAGTCATACCCTGGCGAACAATTGCAATAAGTGAGCTTGCAAGATTTGAGAAAATCTGTAATACAAGATAAACAGCAAATCTCGGAATATTTGAACCGATACCTTGTGTGCCCATGAATATGGGTAATGCCCAGTAGAGAACCGTAAGAAAAACACCGGGGATAGCGTAAACTACAAGCCAAGGCTTGAATTTACCCCAACGGGTACGCGTTTTATCGACAATAGCTGCAAGGAACATATCGTTGATGATATCCCATATACCGATTACGGCATTTGTAACCGATTGCAGAACGAGGTCAATTTTAAGAATATTCATCTTAAAAACGTCATCGTATTTGCCGATGTTAAAGCTTTGTGCTATGTCGTCAAGTATGTAAGCAAAGGTTTCCTTTGTGCCGACATAGCGCCTGTTCAGAGACTTTTTAGCTTCATTAGTGGTTGAAACTGCTGAATTTTCAGCTGACATCTGCGCCACTCCTTTACACATAATATTTGAATAATATCATATTTTGTTGCTTTTGGCAAGTGAATTTTGTTAATTGTCAAAGTTTAATACTTTTTTATCTCCAGGCGGCATCACCAAGCATAAGTTTTAATTCGAAATCAGAAAGATTTGTGTCTTTACCTATAACAACGCATTCAATTCCTGCCATTCTGGCAAAATCAATAATATGCTCTTTAGTAAGGGTGTAGCTAAGAACAGAGTGATGCGCACCACCGGCAAGAAGCCATGCTTTTACACCATTCTTGAAATCGGGATAAGGCTTCCACATAGCGCTTGCAACAGGAAGATTGGGCATCGGCTCAGGGGTAGTAATACACTCAACCTCTGCACAGATAAGCCTTAGTCTGTTGCCAAGATCAATCAGTGATACGCAGATTGCTTCACCGGCCTTGGAGTTGAACACAAGCCTTGCGGGCGGTTCTTTACCGCCGATACCAAGCGGCTGAACGTCAAGTTTTATCTCTCCTTCGGCAATAGTGGGACAAACCTCGAGCATATGAGCGCCGAGAATAGCTTCCTCGCCCTTAACAAGGTTATACGTGTAATCCTCCATGAAAGCAGTTGAATCGTCTTCGCTCATAATTTTCATTGCACGGGTAAGTGCGGCGGTTTTCCAGTCGCCTTCGGCACCAAAGCCATAGCCCTTTGCCATAAGACGCTGTGCGCTTAAACCGGGAAGCTGCCTGAGTCCGTGAAGGTCCTGGAAATTAGTTGTGAAAGCAGAGCTTTCAGTTTTGTTAAGGAATCGCTCAAGGGCAATTTCATACTTTGCCTGCTCTTTTATTGCAGCAAAATCATCCGTTACAACAGTATAGGTTTTCTTATACTCTTCAACAAGAGCGTCTGCTTCTTCATCTGTTACGTTGCTGATTTCCTCAACAAGATCACCGATACCGTAGTAATCCACACTCCAGCCGAGCTTTGCCTGAGTTGTAACCTTGTTACCGTCTGTAACAGCAACGTCACGCATATTGTCGCCAAAACGAATAACTCGAAGTGTATTACCTGCTGCAAATGCCTTTGCAGCAGCAACCCAAGTTTTAATTTCATTAACAGCTTCCTCGTCCTGCCAATGTCCGACAACCTCCTTGCGGCTCTTTCTCAAAAGCGCATAAAGGTGGCTATGCTCACGGTCGCCATGTGCAGATTGATTAAGATTCATAAAGTCCATGTCAATTTCGGCATAGGGGAGAGCTTCGTTAAACTGAGTGCTGAAATGAAGTATGGGCTTTGAGATTGTTTTGAGTCCGTCAATCCACATTTTTGAGGGAGAAAAAGTGTGCATCCACGTAATTACACCGATACAGTTTTCGTCGGCATTCGCTTTTCTCATAATGTCGGTGATTTCGGGTGCAGTTGTAACAACAGGTGTGCAGATAACTTCTGTACCTATTCTGTCGTTAAGATATTCAGCAATTACTGCTGAATCTGCAGCTACCTGCATAAGTGCATCGTCACCGTAAAGATGCTGGCTGCCTGTAATAAACCAAACGTTGCTCATATTAATAGTTCCTTTCAGATTATTTTTGTCCGTAATAGGCATTTTCACCGTGTTTGCGGTTATAATGCTTATCAAGAATATATTTTGGAATAGAGCTGCTGTTGGGGTTTATGGTTTTCATCAGAATTGCCATTCTTGCAACTTCTTCCAATACAACTGCGTTGTGAACAGCTTCCATAGCATCCTTACCCCAGGCAAACGGACCGTGGTTTGCAACTACAACACCTGGTACAGCAAAAGGATCAATAAGCTTGAAGGCTTCTACAATAACTCTGCCTGTGTTTTCCTCGTAATATCTAACGGTCTCTGCAGCGGTAAGTTCTCTTGTGCAGGGAATGTCACCGTAAAAATAATCAGCGTGTGTTGTTCCATAGGCTGAAATAGGGGAGCGTGCTTGAGCAAATGCGGTTGCGTTTGTTGAATGAGTATGTACCACTCCGCCAATACCGTCAAAATTTTTGTAAAGATAAATATGGGTAGGAGTATCGCTGGAGGGTCTTAAATCGCCTTCAACAACGTCACCGTTCATATTTACAACAACCATTTTATCAGGCGTAAGGTCGTCGTATTCAACGCCTGAGGGCTTTATTACTACAAGTCCGCTTTCTTTGTCAATAGCGGAAACGTTACCCCAGGTAAAGGTAACAAGTCCGTACTTGGGTAACAAACAATTAGCCTTGCAAACCTGTTCTTTTAAAAATTCTAACATTTCTGTATTTCCCCTTAATTTATCTGATTTGTCCGTTACCCCTGATAACGAACTTTGTTGTTGTCAGTTCGGGCAGACCTATCGGACCTCTTGCATGAAGCTTCTGTGTTGAAATACCGATTTCTGCTCCGAAACCGAACTGACCGCCGTCTGTAAATCTTGTGCTGGCATTTACATAAACCGCAGAAGAATTGACCTTCTGCGTAAATTTCTGTACGCTTTCGTAGCTGTTTGTTATAATTGCTTCGCTGTGTCCGGTTGAATAGGTGTTGATGTGCTCAATTGCCTCCTCAACATCTGCAACAATTTTTACCGACATTTTATAATCGAGATATTCTGTGCCCCAGTCGTCTTCAGTTGCAGGAAGAATATCAATAAACTTTCTTGCTTCATCATCTCCGTAAAGCGTGACGTTCTTTTCGTCAAGCTTAACCTTTATAGCGGGAAGTGCCTTTTGTGCAATATCCTTATGAATTACAAGGCTTTCAGCGGCATTACATACGGAAGGACGGGAGGTTTTTGCGTTGAAAATAATGTTAACCGCCATATCAATATTTGCTGTACTGTCAACAAAAATGTGGCAGTTGCCTACACCAGTTTCAATTACAGGTACGGTTGCGTTCTGTACAACGCTGTTGATTAATCCTGCGCCGCCTCTGGGGATAAGTACGTCAACGTATTTGTTAAGCTTCATTAGTGCGTTGGCGGTTTCTCTGTCTGTGTTTTCAACAAGCTGAATGCAGTTTCTGTCAAGTCCGACAGATTCTATAGCGTTTCTCATAATTTCGGCAGTTGCAATATTTGAGTTGATTGCTTCTTTACCGCCGCGTAGAATTACCGTATTACCGGATTTGAGGCAGAGTGCTGCAGCATCAATCGTTACGTTGGGTCTTGCTTCGTAAATTACTGCAACCGTGCCAAGCGGTACGGCAACCTTTTCAATATTAAGCCCGTTGGGTCTTGTTGAGCCGTCCTTGATTTTGCCGACAGGGTCGGGGAGAGCAACAATTTCAAGTACACTGTCTGCAATATCATCTATTCTTTTTTCACTTAATGCAAGTCTGTCGAGTAATGATTCAGACATACCGTTTGCCTTGCCGTTTTCAAGGTCAATTGCATTTGCTTTAAGAATTTCATCTTTGTTAGCTTTAAGAGCATTACAAATTGCTGTCAGAGCTTCGTTTTTCAAGGCTGTTGAAGCTGAAGCAAGTGTGTTTTGCGCATTTTTGGCATTAATTCCAAGCTCAATAATATATTCCATAATTTCAGTCTTCCTTTACAAAATGGGTGCCGATTCTGTGTCCATCAATAAGTCTGTAAATATCGTCAGGGTTTTCGCCG
Source organism: Acutalibacteraceae bacterium (assembly GCA_045654045.1). GTDB lineage: Bacteria > Bacillota > Clostridia > Oscillospirales > Acutalibacteraceae > UBA8612. Next base: position 4,397 of record JAZOMP010000090.1, on the reverse strand, counting down.
TTAATAATATAAGTATCAATATGTGCTTTTGTAGCTTCCTGTGCTGCATGGATTTTGGTTATCATTCCACCTGTGCCACGGTTTGTGCCAGCACCGCCTGCAAGATTTATTATACTTTCATCAATTTTCTTTACAACCGGAATAAGCTGTGCATCCTCGTGCTCCATCGGGTTCTTGTCAAACAGACCGTCGGTGTCAGTTAGAATTATCAGTTTATCTGCGTGAACGAGCTTTGCAACCTGTGCAGAAAGGTTATCGTTGTCGCCGTAAACTATTTCTTCAACGGCAATTGAGTCGTTTTCATTAATAACGGGAATTGCACCGAATTTGAGAATATGCTCAAAAGCGTTTATGAGATTTGTCCTGCGTTCTTCGTTTTCAATATCGCTCTTCGTGATAAGAAGCTGACCTATCGTACAGCCGAGCTCACCAAAAAATTTATCGTACATAAACATCAGCTCGCATTGTCCGATACAAGCTGCAGCCTGTCTGCCGGGGGTTGTATCTGGCTTTTTGTCAAGGCCGAGCTTGCCGACACCAACACCGATAGCGCCCGAGGTGACAAGCACGATTTCACAGCCGCTGTTATGTAAATCTGCAAGTGTTCTTACAAGCGCCTGCATTCTTCTTATATTTGCTTTGCCTGTTGAATATGTAAGGGTAGATGTACCAACCTTTACAACAATTCTCTCTTTTTTCTGCATAAATATACACTTCCTTTATTATCTTAACTATTATATCACAGTAACTTTTCTTGTCAATTGATATTGAAATTCAATTAGTAAAATTTATTTTCATAAAATATTGACATTGAAAATAAAGGTCGTATAATTGAATTATTCTACTGAAACGGAGCGAAAAGAAATGAGAGAGATATTAAGATCTGATAAGCTTGCAAACGTTCATTCCGATATAAGAGGTCCCGTATTTGTCGAGGCTATGCGAATGAGAAAAGAGGGCATTGACGTTCTCCGCCTTAACACCGGTAACCCTGCAACGTTTGATTTCGGTATGCCCGACAGCGTAAGAAACGCTCTGCTCAACAACGCCGATAAGGCTGTTGCTTACTGCGACCTCAAGGGTATGCCCGATGCAAGAGAATCCATCTGCGATTACCACAAGGGCAAGGGCATTGAAGGCATCACACCCGACGACGTATTTATCGGCAACGGTGTCAGCGAGCTTGTAACAATGGCGCTTACCGCTCTGCTTAACTATGGCGATGAAATTCTTGTTCCTGCACCCGACTATTCACTGTGGACAAATTCCGTCTGGATTGCAGGCGCAAAGCCCGTACATTATATCTGTGACGAGGAGTCAAACTGGTATCCGGATATTAACGATATCAAGTCCAAAATCACGCCCAAAACAAAGGCTCTTGTTATCATCAACCCCAACAACCCCACGGGTGCTCTTTACCCGAAGGAGGTGCTTGAGGAGCTTGTTGCCGTTGCACGTGAGCATCAGCTTGTAATTTTCTCCGACGAAATTTACGACAGACTTGTTATGGACGACCTTGAACATATTTCAACCGCTACGCTTGCTCCTGACCTTCTTGTCTGCACTATGAACGGTCTTTCAAAGTCACACATCATCTGCGGCTTCCGTTGCGGCTGGATGGTGGTAAGCGGTGCAAAGGAAAACGCAAAGGACTTTATTGCAGGCCTTGTTCAGCTTTCCGCTATGCGTCTTTGTGCAAACGCTCTTATGCAGCTTGTAATTCCTGCTGCACTTAATGACCCGCAGAGCACACGCGAAATGATTGTTCCCGGCGGCAGACTTTACGAGCAGAGAGAGGCAACCTGCCGTGAGCTTGAAAAGATTGACGGTATTTCTTTTGTTAAGAACAGCGCCGCTTTCTACATATTCCCCAAGCTCGATATCAAGAAGTTCAATATTACTGACGACCAGCAGTTTGCTATGGATTATCTTCACAGCAAAAACGTTATGATTATCCCCGGCAGAGGCTTCAGCTGGGATAAGCCTGACCATTTCCGTATTGTTATGCTTCCCGAGCCCGAGAAGATTGCGAAGGCTATGCGTGACCTCGGCGACTTCCTTAAGGATTACCGCCAGAACTAATCGTATGCTTCGATAAATCGCTGAAGTTCTTCTTCGGTTTTAATGTTAATACCTGCTGAAAGTTTTTGTGCCTCATCATCGGGCAGGGATTTAAGCGGACATTCAAGAACCTCGTTAGGGGATATGCTTCCGAAGCGGAATACAGGAATGTTTCCTTTATATTCTTTTAATGTATATTTATATCCGACGGCTGAAAATTCGCTGTCGGATATATTTTTTTCATTTCTGTTATCCGTTTTAATCATCGCACCGCAAATTATGCCTGCGGTAAGGCAAAGTGTAAATATAATTATCATTTTTTGTTTCATTTTTTACTCCTGTCAATTTAATTAATAGAAGTATTGTATTATTTAACAGTGAATATTAAAGTAAATTTGAAAATCCTCTTTATTTTTCCGAAAGTTATGCTATAATAAAAAAGATTAATATGGCTAAATATACTTGTTTACGATTAATCGAGGTGTCACAATGAAAGGAAATTCAAGTAAAGCTAAGAAAAAGAACAATCTGAATATCAGCAAAAAGACGGTTATTATATCTGTTCTTGCTTTTTGCATGCTGACGGGTGTTATTGTATGCGGCTACGTGTTTGCGTATATGCATTCTGTAGTCAGCGGCGATATGGTTATTGACCTTAATGATTATAAGGCAAACCAAAGCCAGACATCGATTATCTACGCTTACGATGAAGACGGCGAGATTTTTGAAATGCAGCGTCTTCACGGCACGGAAAACAGAATTTACGTCAGCCTTGATGAAATTCCGAAGCACCTTCAGGATGCTTTTATTGCGCTTGAGGATGCCCGTTTTCCGAAGCATCACGGTGTTGACTGGATTCGATTTATTGCTGTTTTTGTAAAAGACCAGCTTTCTACGGGTGGTTCAACCATAACACAGCAGCTTGTTAAAAACCTTACCGATGAGAGAGATGCTACATTTGTTCGTAAATTCAAGGAAATCTGCTACGCACTTAATCTTGAAAGACACTTTGATAAAGACGAAATTCTTGAAGCTTATCTCAATACACTTTATCTTGGTGAAGGCTGTTACGGCGTAAAAACAGCCTGTGAAGTATATTTCGGGAAGGATGTCAGCCAAATTAACCTTGCCGAAGCGGCTTGTATTGCATCAATTACAAAAGCGCCATACACTTACGACCCATTAATAAACCCGGAAGAAAACGAAAAACGTCGTGAAGAAAAGTGCCTCAAATCAATGCTTGATGAAGGCTATATTGACAGGGCACTTTATGATGAAGCAATTGAACATGATATAATATTCACCAACAGCGAAAACTACGTACCCGATAAAAAACAAGAAGAAGAAAAGGCAACCGGCACTTCTGAAATATGGAGCTTTTATACTGACTATATCGTTGACTGTCTTTATAACCAGTTTATGAACGAATACAATATGACCGAACGTCAGGCAACACAGAAGATATACTACGGAGGTCTTAAGGTTTACGCTGCTGTTGACCCCGAAATACAGGAAATAGTCGAAGATGTTTACTATAACCGTAAAACATTCCCGAATGAATCGGGTAAGGACGTTAAAGCGCAGTCTGCAATAACTATTATGGATTACTCAGGCAGAGTTGTCGCAATCTGCGGTGAAGCAGGCGAAAAAACAAGAAACAGAGGTCTCAACCGTGCTTCTGATTCACCCAGACAGCCCGGTTCATCCATTAAACCTCTCAGCGTTTATGCGCCAGCTGTTGAAGAAGGTATTCTTACCTGGTCAACGCTTTATCTTGACAAGGCTTTTGCATATCAGGGTAAACAGTGGCCGAAAAACTATACGGGTGATAAGGGTACGGGTGCTTCGGTAACTGTTCAGAATGCTCTTGCACGTTCACTCAACACAGTTCCTGCAAGAATTGCTTATTATGACCTCGGTCTCAAAAAATCCTTCCAATATCTTACAGAAAGATTTATGATTTCAACTGCTCATCCGCAGGAGGACGTTGCACCTGCACCGCTTGCAACGGGTGCTATGAACGTTGGTATTACAACGCTTGAAATGGCTGCAGCTTATTCTGTTTTTGGTAACGGTGGTGTATATCACAAGCCCTTCTGTTATTACAAAGTTACCAACAGCGATGGCTCAACTGTTTATTTTGATAATTCCACCAACAATGGTGTTCAATCCATCAGCGGAGAAACGGCTGATATTATGTGCGAGCTTCTACAGTCGGTAACCACTTCAAGTGTAGGTACTGGTACACGTTATAAAGTCAGCGGTTTCCAAACTATGGCAAAAACCGGTACAACGTCAGATGATTTTGACCGTTGGTTTGTCGGCGGCACACCTTA
>JAZOMP010000089.1:0-12494 GCA_045654045.1 Acutalibacteraceae bacterium | reverse complement strand
GCCCCATTTGTCGGCAAGCGCTTTATAAAACGGGGTAAAAATGCCCAACACATAGGTGAAAACACCTATACCCGAATGAAGGGCAAGTCCGTCCTCGTAGGTGTAGTATTTGCCCATAAAGGGATTGTTTACGAAAAACTCTGTTATAAAAGAGGACTGCACCGTAACGGTGTGGTTGCTCGTAACCTCGTCAAGGATATTTACTATTGCAATAAGTAAAAGCAGAACGAAAAAGTATTTGCCGCCAGAATTTCTGCTCTGCATCTTTTTAAGCTTTGCAAGCTTATTCTGCTCGCTTTTTATAATTTTTTCTGCTGTTTTCATATTCTACCTCTTAAATCAGGGTTGTGCCTTCCCACTCGTTGTCGGGGCTTACGCCGGCAAGCTTTGCTACCGTGGGGGCAATGTCCAGAATACTGATTTCGCCAAGGTCCTTGCCCGGCTCAAAATCCTTACCTCTGATAATAACGGGTATGAGCATATCCTCGGGCATATCGCTGCCGTGCGTGCGGTCGTGTCCGCCGTGGTCAGCGGTGATTATGTATGTGTAATCATCGCCCAGTTCTGCAATGATTTTTTCGATATTGTCCCAGCAGTCCTGGATTGCCTGCATATATTCCTTGCCCATCCAGCCGTAGCGATGACCTTCCATATCGGTGTGACCGAAATAGAGAAACGAAAAATCAGTTTCGTATTCTTTCAGGTAACGGATAAGTTCGTCCGTCAGCTTTTCTCCTGCCTCCTTGTAGCCAAGGCGTCTGCCGGCATAGAAGCAAGCGTATGTAAGGGAATTGGGGCGTGAAACGTCGCGTATTTCTTCCCAGTTGTAGAATATAGCGCTGTGCTTATCGTAAAGGCGGAGCACCTCGCAGATACCGTTTATCGGGCGCACCTGCGGCATATACGTGTTGGTTGTTGTGCCGTGCCTTTCGGGTGTAACCGAATGAAAAAGCGAAATATGGCAAGGGAGTGTAACCGACGGATAAACCGTACGAGCGGTCATTGTGAAAGCTGATTCGCTTATAATTCTTTGTGCAGTTTTATTGTCGCTGATAGAATCCGGGCGCATACCGTCAACTAAAATAAGTATGGTTTTCATATTTATTTTACTCCTATCTGAAGCTCGTCGGCATATTCCTTCATAGCCTCAATGCAGATTGCGGCAACCTCTTTTACCTCCATACCAAGCATATCACAGCCCTGCTTGATAAGCTCGCGGTTGCACTTTGCAGCAAACTTCTTATCCTTGAATTTCTTCATAAAGCTGGAAATTTCCATATCGGTTATTCCTGCGGGTCTCATTCTCGCCGCCGCCTGAATAATGCCTGTCAGCTCGTCAACGGTGAAAAGCGATTTTTCCATATTTGTTATCGGCTCAACGTCGTTGCGAAGGGTATAGCCGTGTGAAAGTATTGCGCGTATTTCCTCCTCGGAAACGCCAGCCTCTCTCAACGGCTCTGCCGTAAAGGCAAGGTGGTCGTCGGGATGCTGCTCGTAATCGTAATCGTGAAGGTATCCCACAGCCATCCAGTGCTCTTTATCCTCGCCGAAATGTGCAGCAAGACCGCCCATGGCAACGGAAACGTTCATTGCGTGAAGAAAAAGGTGCGGCTCGGTAGTAGTTGTTGCCAGCAGCTCTTTTGCTCTTTCTATTGTAAGCATAGTTATCTCTCCTTGAAAATTTATGCTTTAATTATAAATGTCTGCTCTATTGATGTCAACCTGATGCCTGTTTTAAGTAAGATTTTGGCAACCTTTAACACTTTTCTATAATATAACTACAGTAATTATTCAAAAATGTTTATTGTTGATATGCTTTTGTCACTATTTACTTTTGATTTTTTTTATGATAAATTAACTTTGAATATTATCTGAAATATAGAGAACAGGAGCTTGAGGATGATAGAGGAAAGATGCACTTTGAATGTTCAGCGGAAAAATTACAATGGTATTGATTTAATAAAGTTTGTTTGCGCTGTTTTGGTAGCATTAATTCACATAGCACCTTTTCTTGCTCCTATCGGGGGTGAAATTACCGAAAGCCAAAGTCATTTTAATTTTCTGTTGCAAAATGGAATATGTCGATTGGGAGTACCTTTTTTCTTTACAAGCTCGGGCTTTTTTCTTTTTAAAAAAATGTCACCTGGAGAAATTGATTTAGATGCAATAAAGAATTACTGCTTTAAAACTTTTCGATTGCTTGGTATTTGGAGCGTTTTATTGTTTTTCGGCTGGACAGGACATCTATGGTATCTTGGCGCAACAATAATTGCCGTTACACTGTTGAGCTTGTGTTTTCATTTTAAAATGAAATACAAGCACTTGTTTCCGTTGGCAATTATACTTTATGCTTTTGGGATGCTGGGAGATTCTTATTATGGATTTATTAAACCGCTTACAAGTTTTAGTATATTTGACTTGGCATTAAAGGCATATTTTCTTTTTTTTGAAACTACCAGAAATGGTGTTTTTATGGGCTTTATTTTTGTTTTGTTGGGTGCGTGTTTTGCTCATAATAAAATCAAACTTAAGCCACTAGTTGCTGTATTTGGGCTAGTTGTTTCAATTGTTTTACTTTTGATAGAAGTGTTTTTAGTGGAGCGATACCTCACACCCACTGATCATAATATGTTTATTTTCCTTTTGCCTGTTGTGTTTTTCTTGTTCTCATTTGCCCTTACTATTCAGTTAAAAGACCGGCCTGTATACAAACGACTCAGAACTGTGGGCGTATTGGTTTATTTTTTACATATATTGGTCAATTCGTTAATTCATTATGTGGTAAATGGCATTTATATTTTCTTAAACTTAAATATCAAACCCTTTCAATGTGCTATTACATTACTTGCTACTCTTTTGATTTCCAGTTTTATCGAGTGGCTTTCTCACAAGGATAAATTCAAATGGATTAATTGGTTTTTGTCATAATTTATATGAACATTGACTTTGGGTGGTTTTTAGGATTATAATATTTTTATATTTTATACATAGGAGTAATTAAAATGACGGTTAACGAAAGAATGTATGCGCTTGGCAGTAAGCGCTCCGAAATAAGAGAGCTCTTTGAGTACGGCAAGAAGAGAATTGCCGAGGTTGGTGCAGAGAACGTTTTTGATTTCAGCATCGGCAACCCCAGCGTGGCTGCACCCGACTGCGTAAAGGATGCTCTTGCAAAGCTCGTGCTTGAAGGTGACCCCGTTGCCCTTCACGGCTACACCTCTGCTCAGGGTGACGCTGCTGTACGCAAGGCTTGCGCCGATTATATAAACGAAACCCACGGTATGAATTGCACGGCAGACGATTTTTATATGACCTGCGGTGCCGCCGCTTCGCTCACGGTTTCACTTAACGCTCTTTCAACCGAAAACAGCGAGGTTATCGTGCTTGCCCCCTATTTTCCCGAGTACAAGGTTTTCATCACTCAGGCAGGTATGAACTGCGTTGAGGTTAAGTGCAGCGAAGAGGATTTTCAGGTTGATTTCGCTGCCTTTGAGGCCGCACTTACCGAAAACACAAAGGCGGTAATCATCAATTCTCCCAACAACCCCTCGGGCGCTGTTTTCTCACAGGAGACAATTGAAAAGCTTGCCGATATTCTCGCAAAGGCCGAAGAAAAATACAATAAGGATATCTTTATTATTGCCGACGAGCCTTACCGTGAGCTTGTTTATGATAAGGAAACAGTAGTGCCCTTTATCCCCAATTTCTACGCCAATACACTTGTCTGCTATTCGTTCAGCAAGTCTCTCTCTCTTCCCGGTGAGCGTATAGGCTATATCCTTGTTCCGCCTGCAGTAAAGGCTCATAACGAGGTTTACTTTGCCGTTTGCGGTGCCGGCCGTGCACTCGGCTTTGTCTGCGCACCTGCTCTTTTCCAGAAAATCGTACCTATGTGCATAGGCAAAACGGCAGACCTTTCTGTCTACAAGAAGAACAGAGACATTCTCTGCAACGCTCTTACCGGATACGGCTACAAAGTTGTCAAGCCCGACGGTGCTTTCTACCTCTTTGTAAAAGCGTTCGAGAACGATGCCCGTGCCTTCTGCGAAAAGGCAAAGGCACATGACCTGCTTATTGTTGCAAGCGACAGCTTCGGCTTCCCGGGCTACGTAAGAATTTCCTACTGCGTTTCTACGGAAATGATCGAACGCTCGTTACCTGCGTTTGAGGCACTTGCGAAGGAATACAAATAATTATAATTTCCGCTTTTTGTTCCGAATTTATCAATAAATAACAAATCTGAATTTTGGATGGGTGCTCATATGAAAACAGCTGTGTTAATTCCTTGCTATAACGAAGAACAGACTATCGGAAAGGTAGTTGCTGACTTCAAAGAACAACTACCTGATGCCGATATATATGTTTTTGATAATAATTCAACCGATGCTACAGCGAAGATTGCCGCGGAAAAAGGTGCGATAGTTGTGCCGGAAAGCAAACAAGGCAAAGGCTTTGTTGTAAGAAGTATGTTCAGAAAAATAGAAGCAGACTGTTATGTTATGGTAGATGGTGATGATACATATCCGGCAGAAGCAGTAAAAGACTTGATTGCACCTGTAATTTCCGGTAAGGCGGATATGGTTATCGGCGACAGATTATCTTCTACATATTTTACGGAAAATAAACGTCCGTTTCATAACGTAGGAAATGTATTGGTCAGAACTCTTGTTAACAGGGTTTTCAAAAACAATGTTCACGATATTATGACCGGTTACAGAGCCTTCAGCAGAGAGTTTGTAAAAAGCTTTCCTGTTTTGAGTAACGGTTTTGAAATTGAAACAGAGATGACGATTTTTGCATTGGACAGAAGATTTTCCATAGGGGAAATTGTAATTGATTACAGGGACAGACCTGAAGGCAGTGTGTCAAAACTCAGCACAATATCGGATGGATTAAAGGTTATTAAAACAATTGTAAATCTTTACAAGAATTACAGACCCTTCTCCTTCTTTGCTTTGTTGGGCTCTTTGTTTGCTCTCGTCGGAATAATAATGTTTCTGCCTGTTCTGTTTGAATATTTTGCAACGGGACTTGTTCCGAGATTCCCTACGCTTATTGTGGCTTCAAGCATGTGTGTTGTTGCAATTATTTCTTTTTTCTCCGGGGTAATATTGGATACTCTCAGAAGACAGGATAAGCAGACTTTTGAACTGTATCTGAATACACTGAGAATAATCAGCAAGCGTGGAGATGAAAAAGATGATTAAATTGTTTGCGGCCGGCAATAAGAAAAAAACGGTTGAAGTTCTTACCACGGCAGTTTTATCAGTGTGGTCTTCGTTTTCGGTTGTGTTTTTGTTTCTGGGCTTTGAAGCATATTCTCAGTTCGTTTTGTTTATTGGAATATGTATGTATCCGCTTTATAAGATTTTGCTTAATCATTTTCAGCATTTTGAAAATAAAGCTGTTAAACTTCTGGGGTGTCCTGTTGCCTTTTTGCTCTCTGCATCAGTTGCATTGACATCCGGTGTAGAAAAATTTTTTGACAGTTTTGAATCTTCAAAGATTGCGTTGCCGGCTTTTGCTATAGCGGTTTCGGGTATAGCGGTACTGCTTTGGCAAGCTATGATTTGGTTTGTTGGTAAAGCAGCTGACTTTGAGAGAGCAACTCTTGAGCGAATGCCGAGCAAAAAGATGTTTTTCCTTGGCTGGGCAATTATGCTTTTGATATGGCTGGCTTTTTATACTTGCTATTATCCGGGAATAATAACGCCTGATTCAATAGGACAGATTAATATAGCTTACGGAAAACAATTATGGTCAAACCATCATCCGGTGGCACATACATTGCTGATAGAGTTGTTTATGAAGCTGGGTAACAACAATCCGCTTTTATATATGCTATTCCAAATGATATTTATGACCGGCACATTTTCTTATTGTTGTTATTATATGTGGCAAAAAAAAGCTCCGGGTTGGGTAGTGGTTTTATCAGCAGCTTTTTTTGCCTTGCATCCGATTCATGCATATAGCGGCTTTACTATGGTTAAGGATACGTTGTTTTCGGGCTTTGTCTTGCTGTTTTCGCTTTGTTTGTGTGAGGTTGTTTTGAGCAAGGGAGAATGTGTAAAAAAATTATCATTTTTATTGTTTTTGTGTTTGAGCACACTCGGCGTTCTCTTCTTCAGGAATAACGGCTTTATGGCTGTCTTGTTCAGTGCCGTTTTTGTTCTTGTATTTGTGAATAAATTCCGTATAAGAATATGCGGAGTATTGGTATCTTGCTTAGCATTGTTTTTTGCAGTAACAACACTCTTGTATCCGGCGCTGAATATTGCTCAGTCATCTCTTGCTGAATCTCTTGCAATTCCGATACAGCAAATAGCAAGGGTTATCTATGAGAATAAAGAGTTGGACGCTGAAACGTTATCATATATCAACAGCATTATCCCGTTAAGTGACCTGCGTGAAAGTTATTTGTCTACTACGGTTGATGTTCTTAAGTTCCATGATAATTTTGATATAAATGTAATTTCATCGGATATGACGAGGTTTTTAAAAGTGTGGGCATCTATACTTATAAAGTATCCTCTTACATATATTGAAGCTTATCTGCTGCAGACAAGATGCTTATGGGATTTGGGTGTACATGCAGGCTTGATAGAGAATTTTTATAATTCTACTACGTATACCGATTTGCGTATGACACCATTACTCGGACCGATCGCCGGTATTATCCAAACTGTGTTTAACATATCTCAGTTCAGTTCTTATGCTTTTATAACGACCCCATTCTGGAATATTGCAATATGTTATGTGGTGGTATGTATTTGTTCTCTTGTAAACATTGCAAAAAAGCAAAAAGAGAGAGTGCTTATAAGCCTACCTGTAATAGCTGTATGGCTCTCGTTAGCAATTGCCATTCCCGCTGCTCTGGTTGGCAGATATTCATATAGCGTGTTTACTTGTTTACCGTTGATTGTTGGCAGTTGCTTTATCAGAACTACAGATAAATAATAAGAAAAACAGCCGTTCCCAAAAGGGGACGGCTGTTTGGTTGTGCATAAAAATAGAAAGGTTATTTATAAATTTATGCTTCTTCCCTCATCTTTGCAAAGCACTCGCTGCAGTAAACGGGGCGATCCTCACGGGGTCTGAAGGGTACCTTGCATTCTGCACCGCACTGTGCGCAGGTAGCGTCGAACATTTCACGCTCGGGCTTGTTTGCGTTCTTGCGTGCATCACGGCAGGTCTTGCAGCGCTGAGGCTCATTTTCAAAGCCCTTTGCAGCATAGAACTCCTGCTCGCCGGCTGTGAAAACGAATTCGTTGCCGCATTCCTTACAGATGAGAGTCTTGTCTTCGTACATTTTGGTTACCTCGCTAAAATAATAAGTATTTTTTCACCCGGAACGGATTTGCACCGTTCTTTTTTCTTTACGGGCATATAACAAATTTATGTGCTAATCGTCTTTCTCGGGACGCAGCTTACGGCGTATGCGCTGTAAGCAGTTGTCAACCGATTTGACGGATTTGCCTGTTATTTCGGCAATGGAAGCATACGACTCACCGCGAAGGTGAAGGAACAGTACCTTTTTCTCGAAAGCCGAAAGGCGTTCGGATATTGCCTTGATTATGTTTTCCGCTCTTACGGCGGCGTCAACTGCTTCTTCAGGGTCTTCGACGTATTCGGTTTCGGATACAATGGAGTCGAAAAGCTGAAGGGCAATTTCTTTGTTCCTGCGGCTGAGCAGGTTTTTCATTTTGTTGATTGAACAGGTGCAGGCGTATGTTTTGAAAGTTGCATCGCGGTCGGGCTTGTAGCCGCCAACAGCTGAAAGGAAGCCGACAACACCTTCCTGATAGTAGTCCTGCCTGTCCTGTTCTGTGGAGCCGAACTGCTTGGCTTTTGAGAGGATGAACGGTGAAACGCGCCTTAAAAGCTCGAGCATAGCACCGCCCGAAGGGTCCTGCCTTGCCTGAGAAATAAGCTCAACTTCGGAAAACGAACTGTAAGAAGAGTTACCTGAAACAGAAACGTCCGTTTGAAAACACCCCTCTCACTCGGACAAGTATATTTATAATACTTGATTAACATTATTTTGTCAATAGTTTTTTCACCTTTTTGACGAAAATGTTTATGTAAATGTTACAAATGATATTTTTCGATGAGAAAAATTTTAGGTTAATTGTTGCAATTCATCTAAATTAAGGCTGTATGCATCTATAAATTCTTCAAGGAAAATTTTTGCCGGCACATAATCGAGCTCGTCAATAAGTGCGGAAACGGCTTTCTTTGCCCCTTCAAATTCACGGCTTCCTGCTTTTTCCTCTTCAATGCATTTTATGAGTGCGGAAATTTTGTCGGCTACTTTTACCGTCTTCCAAAGCTCTCGGTCGCTGTCCTGTTTTACGAAAAAGCCTCTGTAGCTGTCCTTCATATAATCAGGCAGGAGAGAAACGAGCTTGCCGGCGGTTTCTTTTTCCACCGCTTTGTAAGCCGCCTTAAGCTCGGGGTTTCCGTATTTTATGGGAGTGGGCATATCGCCTGTAATGATTTCAGGCATATCGTGGTAAATTCCGAGCAGGGCGGCTCTTTCCGTGTTGAGCGAAGCACCGCAGCGCTCGTTTGCTATTACGGCAAGTGCATGGGCGATTGCGGCAACCTCAAGGCTGTGCTCGCATAGGCTTTCCTTGCGGGTGTTGCGCATAAGCGCCCAGCGGTCAATATATTTCATTCGTGAAAACATTGCAAAAAAGCTGTGTGACATAATTTTTCTACCTCAATAATCCGCTCCGGGATTTTTCATTATCATTATTCTGTCTGGTATATCAAGCTCGGTGCTGTAGCCCATAGCGGCATATATCAGCCGAAGGTCATCTGTTTCGTGTATGAGTGACGGACGCATATCGAAAACGACGTAGTCCGTTTCGTTTTCAGAGCGTATTTCATAAACCTCGTCTCTGTCAGCAATGTGGGGAATAAAGAAGGTGCTTGCTTTTACAGAGGCTTCCTCCGGCAGGGTTTCAAGAGCACTGTTGAGTGTTGCAAATTCCTGAGCACCCGTTTCGTATCTCTCTTCAAGAGCGCTGAGTCTTCCGCCTGCAGTAACAAGGAATATCATAACTGCAGCAACTGCGGCGAGCGAGCTCATATACTTTTTAGGTCTGTCGCCAAGATCCTTTGCGTTGATTACTGCAAGGTACATAAGGCAGGCAACCGCGCCGAATGAATACTGGAAATCGATAGAAAACTGGTATTCATAATCGGTCATCAGGTTTATGAGCATAAACGGCAGGAGAATTACGAAATGTGATACCTTCCTTGTTGCCAGCGGCAGGAAGCCGAGCGGCAACAGAAGCTTTAACAGATACACTAGCTTTTCGGGCTTAAGCGTCTGTGTAAATACGTAGGCAGGGTCGGCAAGGATTATTCTTACCATACCGACAAGACCGTTATCCTCATACATATAGTTGTTGAAGCGGTCGGAAAGTACACCGTCGCCGAATTTTGTCAGCAAGAACATAGCAAGTCCGAAATAAGCCGCGGAAAGCACGGCTAGAATAATTCCGTGCATATACTTCTTCTTTGAAAGGAAGAGGAAAATACCGAAGAAAAGCACGAAAAGGCAGGCATCCTCCTTAATCATACAAACGCCGAAAGCGGCAAGATACATAAGAGGATGTTTTTCTTTTTCAAAGAAATAAAACATCCACAGCAGAAGCGGCACAAGAAAGCAGTTTTCGTGCAGGTCATAGGTTGTGCCACAGATAAGTGCCGGGCTGAAAGCGTAGGCAACGCTGAGCATAACAATAACCTTGTCAGAAAGCCCCTTGTGTCTGGCAAGAAGATAAAACGGAATAATACCGCCTGCAAGAATTATACCCTGGCTTATCTGCAAGGTATAGGGCGAAGGGAATATGCAGTAAAGCGGTAGGAGCAGATAGTATATCGGCGAAATGTGGACGGCAAAGTGTGAAAGGAGTCTGTCTCTTTCGCTTGAAACTATCGGCAGAAAACCTTCTTTCATATGGTGGAACATATTGCACCATATACCGAAATCGAAGTTAGGTGAGCTGTAGGTTGCATAGCGCAGGCATGATATTGCCGAAACTATGCCGAAAATAAACAGGGCACAGAGTGAAACAATCAGCACGGTAACCTTTTTGCCGGGCTTGATTCTGCCGAGCTGAAGCTTATCATCCTTGATAAGAAAATTCAGGGCAATTGCGGCAAGAACAATAAGACTTAAGCAGTACCAGAAATCACGGTTAAGAGTGAGTGTATACGAGGTGAAAGCGGCGAAGCCGAGCGCAAAAGCCCACGAATCCACGTTACGCTTGCTGAACGTTGCGCTGATAATTGTAAGTGACACAAATAACGAGGCAAGCAGAAGTATATATACCAACGGATTCACGTTGAAGGCAAAAGCCTTGTCCGTAAAGGAGATAGCACTTGTCAGCACCGTATAAAGGTTGATACAGCACCACACGGCGATAAAGCGTTGAATGAGCTTTTCGATTGCCAAAGCCTCAAACAGTTTCTTTTTCATTTGTTTTTCCTCTTTTTCATTATTCCATATTACAAAGTATACCAAATAAACCCCGATTAAGCAAGAATAAAAAAATTATGAAAAAAATGTAACCGACTTTTCTTCTTTTGCATAGTATGTGGTGTAAACAACGAAAGGAGGAAACGACAATGGGATGCAATTTCTGCAATGGCGGCAATAACTGCTCATGGATTATCATTCTTATCCTTCTCCTTTGCTGCTGCGGCGGCAACGGCGGCACAAGCTACAGCAACGATTGCGGTTGCAACAACTGCGGTTGCAACAACAACTCCAACGGCTGCGGCTGCTGCTGAGTGTTGACAAATCATCGCACATACCCTTAATGAATCCGTCCAACGGTAAGTCGGGCGGATTCGCCCTTTATTTATATATTTTTATTTTTAAAAATATATGTACAATTGCAAATGTTTGTGATATAATGCCGTTATATTGGGGTTGTGTGTGTATCGACAACTATATAGGCAACCCTTGTGCAACGAGGAAAACGATGCTTACAGTCAGAGAAAGAATGTTGAATATAAGGCTTCCCAAGCTCGGGCTGGATCATTTTATTGATGCGGCTTTGCTGTTTTTGCTTTTTATGCTCTTTACCTTTGACCATTCGGAAGTCGGTCTGAGCGCACTGTATTACATTTCCTACTTTCTGTTTGTCGGCTTAACCTTCGTAAAGGTGCTTGTACGTATACGGGTTGACGGTACAGTTAAATTATCCGGTATAGCCCTATGGTATATAGTGTTTGCTTTGTTTTCGGCGGCAACCGCTTTCTGGTCTGATTACCCCGAGGTTTTGTTTGAAGCGGCAATAAGAATGCTGCAGATAATACTTCTTCTTTTCTGTATTTCGCAAACCTATGCAACACAGCAGGGAATCATACGTTGTCTTAAGCTTATTTCCCTTGCAGCTACACTTGACGTGCTGTATATATTTATAATGACCCCGGTTGACGAGTGGTTCAGCGGCTATTTCGGAATGGAGCTTACCGGTCAGAACGCTAACGTTATCGGTATGATTCTTACGGTAACAACAATGATTACCGCTTATTTCGCCTATTACTGCAAGCAGAGAATATACTATATCTCTCTTGCGCTCCAGCTGTTTGCGGCGCTTCTTACAAGCTCAAGAAAAACCGTTGTAGCAATATGTATCGGTCTTATTATGCTGATTTTCCTGAAAGACAAAAGTGTTAAGCTGCTGTTCAGAATGCTGTTCGTTGCGTTGGTAATTATAGCGGTCTTTTACGCTATAATGAACATACCTCAGCTTTATCTGGCAATCGGCCGGCGCTTTGAATCGATGCTGAATTATCTGACCAACTCCGACGTTGACAACAGCATGTACATGCGCAGAATGTTTATATCATACGCAAAGCAGTTTTTCTTGGAACACCCGGTACTCGGCAACGGTCCTAACAGTTTCGCACTGAGAATAGTTGACATACTCGGTGAATCGGACTACGCCCACAACAATTATTACGAAATTCTCGTAAGCTACGGTATCGTAGGATTTCTCCTTTACTACGGTATGTACGCATATATAATCGCAAAGCTTCTTAAGGCGGTTATCGTTTACGAAAGCGACAGCGCAAAAATGATGCTTACGGTTATGGCAGTAATACTTATTTGTGAGTACGGAATAGTGCTTTATTATTCGGTGTACGCAATGGTATTCTTAAGCGTGGCGTTCCTGTTTGTCTGTGCACACGACAACAGTCTCAGGCAACGGCCGCCTGAATCAATAAACAGAAAAAGCAGATATAAAGAGAGAGAGAGGACGATATAAAATGGATATGAATGTCAATACAACGTCAGCACCCAAGGGTATAGATATCAACATTATCTATCTTCTTGAATCCGTGCTTAAAAAATGGTGGGTTCTTTTGCTGTCGGCTGTTTTGTCCGGCGTGCTGGGTCTTGGCTGCGCTTTTATAACAACCACACCGACCTATTCCACAAACCTGAGCTTTGTTATTTACAATAAAAA
>JAZOMP010000088.1:0-4705 GCA_045654045.1 Acutalibacteraceae bacterium | reverse complement strand
CGAGTCATAGTTGCGCCCTTAATACGAGCCATGATTAGTTACCTCCAAATATTATTCTTGAGTTTGAGCCGACCCTATTTCTTATTTATAGGGAATAAGGCGCTTGATCTGCTTGCAGTTTGTTACGTCAGCAACAGCTGTCTTGCGAAGGTTTCTCTTACGCTTTGTGCTCTTCTTTGTAAGGATGTGTGACTTGTTGGCGTGACCTCTCATGGGCTTGCCGTTCTTGGACAGCTTAAAACGCTTCTTTGCACCGGAGTGAGTCTTAATCTTGGGCATTTGTTTTATCCTCCTTAATTATTTTGATGATTTAGGTGCGAGGAACATCAGCATCTGGCGTCCCTCGAGCTTTGCGGGCTTTTCGACGTTGGCAAATTCCGCACAGGCCTTTGCGAAACGCTCCATAATTTCGTTACCGAGGTTTGTGTGAGCCATCTCACGGCCCCTGAAACGGATTGAAACCTTGACCTTGTCGCCACCGGCAACGAATCGCCTTGCGTGGCCGACCTTAGTGTCAAAATCGTGCGTATCAATGTTTACGGAAAGGCGAATTTCCTTGACTTCAACGATGCGCTGATTCTTCCTGGCTTCCTTTTCTCTCTTTGCCATGTCAAAGCGATACTTACCGTAGTCCATAATTTTACACACAGGCGGTTTTGCCTGCGGAGAAATCTTGACCAGGTCGAGATTCTGCTCATCCGCAATTTTCTGAGCCTCGCTGGCTGACATGATGCCAAGCTGTTCACCGTTGCTGCTTATGATTCGCAGCTCCTTGTCTCTTATTTCTTCATTGATCTGCAGTTCTTTAGCACTAATGTTCAAGCACCCCCAAAAAATAATAAAAAACGCGCAGGCAGAAACTACCCACGCACACAATAATACACCGATAAAACGCCCAAAGGCACACGGTGAGGTTATTGACCGCCGTAGAGCTTTGCCCCGACGGTGAGGACACGGGAAGAATCCTGCTTTGTTTTGCTCATAGATGATAACAGACTTTTGCCCTGATGTCAACTGTTTTTTGAATAATTTTACCGCCTGTAAATTTTCACAACAAATTCCACGAATTATATTGCATTACCGCTTTGTTTATTGTACAATAAGTACACATAAATTCCACAGGAGGTATATATAATGCCTACAAACAATATGATTAAAATCAAAACCAAGCAGAACAACCTCTTCCTTCGTGTTTCACAGGGCCATTTCGCAACCAACCACTCACACAGCAACTATTATATTGACGTTGTTGCCCAGAAATCCCGTCTTTCTGAAGCAAAGGCGGTTGCCAAGGCACTTTGCGGCAGCTACAACTATTCAACAACTATCATAGATACCATCCTCTGCCTTGACGGCACAGAGGTTATAGGCACCTGCCTTGCAGACCAGCTTACTAAAAACGACTTTATGAACATAAACGCCCACCAGACAATTTACGTTATGACGCCCGAAATGACGGGCAGCTCACAGATGATTTTCCGTGACAACCTTGTTCCCATGATTCAGGGCAAGCACGTACTTGTGCTCGCTGTTTCCGTTGCAACGGGCGGCACGGCAAAGGCGGCTATCGAGGCTGTACGCTACTACGGCGGCGAGGTTTCGGGCGTTGCTTCAATTTTCTCTACAACAGAAGATTGTGACGGCTATGCAGTCAACTCCGTTTTCAACCCCAATGACCTCGACGGTTATTTTACTGTACCCTCCCACGAATGTCCGCTTTGCAAGCAGGGCAAAAAGCTCGACGCACTCATCCACAGCTATGGCTACTCAAAGCTGGGCTAAGCAGAAGAATATATCAACTTGTACAAGGCGTTGTCGGTAAACGGCAACGCCTTTTGTCATAAAAACAATTGCACAGGCGCCAAAATTATGGTAATATATATATTTGTATGGGTATAAATATTTAAATATAATATATTTTCATTTAATCAATATATTCAAGGAGAATTTTTCACGTTATGGATAAACTTACCGTTCTGGTGCTTTTCGGCGGCAAGTCAAGTGAGCACGACGTTTCCTGTGTTTCCGCTTCCTCCGTCATTGCAAACATTCCGCAGGACAAATACGATATAATCAAAATGGGTATTACAAAAGACGGTGCCTGGTACCGCTTCAACGGCGAAACAGCTCTTCTGCCCGAAGACAAGTGGCTTGAGGATACCACAAACCTTACACCAGCCTTCGTTTCTCCAGACCCGACAGTCGGCGGCATCGTTGAAATAATCAACGGTCAGGCAAAGCAG
Organism: Acutalibacteraceae bacterium; assembly: GCA_045654045.1. Classification (GTDB taxonomy): domain Bacteria; phylum Bacillota; class Clostridia; order Oscillospirales; family Acutalibacteraceae; genus UBA8612. The sequence continues at coordinate 2,462 of JAZOMP010000088.1, read as the reverse complement.
ACAAAGGTCGACGTTGTTTTCCCCGTACTTCACGGTAAAAACGGTGAGGACGGCACGGTACAGGGTCTGCTTCAGCTTGCTGAAATCCCCTACGTCGGCTGTGATATGACCTCAAGCGCCGCCTGTATGGACAAGGCGCTCACAAACGCACTTGCAGACCGGGCAGGTATTCCGCAGGCAAAATGGCTCAGCTACACCGAACACGAATACCGCAGCAATCCACAGAAGGCTCTTGACGAATGTGTCGAAAAGCTTGGCTATCCGATATTCGTAAAGCCCGCAAAGGCAGGCTCTTCCGTCGGTATCAGCAAGGCAAGCGACCTCAACGAGCTTGCAGATGCTTTTGAAACCGCCTTTGCAAACGACAGCAAGGTTGTGCTTGAAGAAACCGTTATCGGCAGCGAGGTTGAATGTGCCGTTCTCGGAAACGATGATCCCGTAGCCGCAACACCGGGCGAAATTGCACCCTGCAACGATTTTTACGATTACGAGGCTAAATATATTTCAGGTGACAGCGGTCTGTTCATCCCCGCAAGAATCAGCGAGGATATGCTCAAAAAGGTACAGAAGGAAGCTATCAGAGCTTACAAGGCTCTCGGCTGTTCAGGCTTTTCAAGAGTAGATTTCTTCGTAAACGGTGAAGAAATCAAGCTCAACGAAATCAACACAATTCCCGGCTTCACCTCAATCAGTATGTATCCCAAGCTCTGGGCACACAGCGGCCTTGCCTACCCCGAGCTTATAGATAAGCTGCTCCGCCTTGCAATAGAAAAGAGGGCACACGAGATATGAGCAGAAAGGTAGTAATCACAATCGCCGACAGACACGAGATAGACGGTGAACCCGAAGAAGCAAAACTCACTACCGTCGGCGAATACGACAGAACGCTTACGGGCTTTGTTCTGAAATATGACGAAACCGAGGATTTCAGCGGCAGCGTTACCACCCTTACCGTTGACGGAAGCAAGGTCACTATGCAGCGTCTGGGCGGTAAGCACAACGCACAGCTTATAGTTGAGCCCGGTAAGCGGTACAGCTGTATGTACGCCACCGAATATGCCGACCTTATGCTCGGCGTAAGGGGCAAAGACGTACGAAGCCGGCTTGACGAAAGCGGTGGAGAGCTTAATTTCAGCTACACGCTGGATTTCAACACGGGCTTCTGCTCACAGAACGAACTGAAAGTTACATTCCGATTTGAATGAGAGGTAAATAAAATGTCTAAAATTGTTAAGCAGGTACAGGACAAGCTCAACTGTGCCATAACGGAAGCCTTCAAAAAGGCTGTCGCAGACGGTGCTCTGCCCGAGGCGGAAATCCCGTCGTTCAATATTGAGGTTCCTGCAGACCGTGCCAACGGCGATTTTTCCACAAATGCCGCTATGGCAGGTGCAAGAGCCTTCCGCAAAGCTCCCCGTCAGATTGCCGACGCAGTCTGCGCAAACCTCAACCTTGAAGGCACTTACGTAGAAAAGTGCGAGGTTGCAGGCGCAGGCTTTATCAACTTCTACCTCGGCAACGATTATTATTCTGCTATTCTCCGTGACGTTCGCACCTGTGGCGACAACTACGGCTCGTCTGATTTCGGCGAGGGTAAAACAGTAAACATTGAGTTTGTTTCTGCCAACCCCACTGGCCCCATGCACATGGGTAATGCCCGCGGCGGTGCGCTCGGCGACTGCCTTGCCGCCGTTATGGACAGAGCAGGCTACGAGGTAACAAGAGAATTCTACGTAAACGATGCCGGCAACCAGATTGCAAAATTCGGTCTTTCGCTCGACGTAAGATATCAGCAGATATTCAAGGGCGAGGACACTGTTGAGCTTCCCGAGGACAGCTACCACGGTGAGGACATCAAGGAAAGAGCCCAGCAGTTTGCCGACATTCACGGCGACAAATATATGAACGCATCCGAAGAGGAACGCAGAGCAGCACTTGTTGAATTCGCTCTTCCCCTCAACATTGACAAGATGCACGAAAACCTTGATAAGTACAGAATTTTCTATGACGTATGGTTCCGTGAAAGCTCACTTTACAATAGCGGCGAGCTTGAGGAAACTCTCAATATGCTCAAGGAAAAGAACCTCACCTACGAAAAGGACGGCGCCATCTGGTACAAGGCAACAGAGCACGGCGGTGAAAAGGACGAAGTTCTTGTCCGCGCCAACGGCAACCCGACCTATTTTGCCGCAGATATTGCTTACCACCGCAACAAGCTCGAAAAGAGAAAGTTTGACAAGGCTATCAACATGTGGGGTGCAGACCACCATGGTCACGTAGCAAGAATGAAGGGTGTGCTTGAGGCACTCGGCACAGATTCTTCAAAGCTCGACATTATTCTTATGCAGCTTGTCCGTCTTACACGCGGCGGCGAGGTTGTAAGAATGAGCAAGCGTACAGGCAAATCAATCACACTTGTTGACCTGCTCGAAGAAATCCCGATTGATGCTGTCCGCTTCCTG
>JAZOMP010000087.1:0-8113 GCA_045654045.1 Acutalibacteraceae bacterium | reverse complement strand
AAAATATATTAAAACTATTTACCTTGTTTGTCAATGTTAAATTGATAGATTTATATAAAATTAATACATTATTTCTATTGAACAAATGTTTAATTAGTGGTATAATATCAGAGAAATGTTTAATTTTAAAATAATCATTTTAATAGACGAGGAATTTGAAATGGCAGAGAATACCAATAAGAAAAAGTCAACCGCACCTAAAAAAAATACGGGTGCCGCTTCCAACGCAAAGAAGCAGACTTCACAGAAGAAAACAAACAATCAGAAAACCAATCAGACCAAGCAACAGCAGTCGCAAGCCGCTGAAAGGAATACCGCACGCAAGCAGGTTATCTCCAGCGTTATGTTTGCTGTCGGCTTGTTTTTGCTTTTTGTTACAATAGTACCCAGCGGTGTTGCCGAAGGTGAATCAAATCTCTGGCAGGGCATGAAGGATATTTTCTTCGGCCTTTTTGGTGTCTGTGCTTTTGCCGTGCCCGTACTTCTGTTTTACACAGCTTACGTGCTCGCCAAGGACAGACCTCTGGGTAGTCTTGCTATGCGTATCGGAGGCATTACAAGTGCAACCGTCTGCCTTTCTTCCGTTATTCACGCCGCCTCAAATTCAGCTGATTATCTTAATCAGACTTCGTTTTCCGAGCAGATTAAAGCTGCATGGAGTGAAGGCCTGAGTATCACAAACGGCGGTGCCGCAGGCGCAATCTTCGGCGGTGCAATTGCCAAGCTTTTCGGCAAAACAGGCGGTCTAATTACTGTTATAATTATCCTTTTTGCCCTTGTTACGCTTCTTACCGCTACAACCGTGCCCAAGCTCATTGGGCTTATCAGAAGACCTCTGAGCCGTGCAACAGATTACACACAGCAGAAAATTGAGCAGAAGCGTTACGCAGAGGATATTCCCGAGGAAGAAAAGCCGAAGAAGCCGAAGAAAAACGATGATTATCAGCTTCCCAAGCCCGAAAAAACTCTTAAGAAGCCCAAGCTTGGCAAAGGCTTTTTCAGCGACGATTATGACCCTGTTCCCGGTAAAGAGGACGAGCCTGTAGAGTATGTCGAACAGCCCGAAACCGAAAATACAACGGATATTCCGACGTTCAGTCCCATGCCCTCCGGTGTTGACCTTACCGTTGACGTTGAGGATGATGAGTCTGTAAAAACTGAGCCTGAAACTGTTGATCCTGTTCACGAGGATATTCCGGTAAGCAAAAATCCGATTCCAGCGCAAGAGGTTGTTGACCTTATCGAAAAGGCAAGCCTTGAAGCGGATAAGAATACTCACGAACAGCAGTCAATAATTACCGATGAAAAAGACGAAGGCACTGCTGAGCCGGAACACATATATGTTCTTCCTGACGTTGAGTGTCTTGCAGAAAACCGCAGTCTCGGTGATTCCGATGTCAGGGAAGAACTCACGGCAAACGCTAACAAGCTCGTCGAAACACTCAAGAGCTTTAACGTTGAAACTAAAATTGTTGATATTGTCAGAGGTCCTTCTGTTACACGTTACGAAATTCAGCCGGCACCCGGCGTTAAAATCAGCCGTATTACGGGTCTTGCAGATGACCTTGCAATGAATCTTGCCGCTTCGGGTGTGCGTATAGAAGCACCTATCCCGAACAAGGCCGCTGTCGGTATAGAAGTACCAAACAAGACAAGACAGACCGTAACTCTTCGTGAAATAGTCGATTCTCCGCAGTTCAAAACCGCAAAGAGCAAGCTCAACGTTGCTCTCGGTAAGGATATCTCAGGTAACGTTACATGTACTGATCTTGCAAAAATGCCCCACCTTCTTATCGCTGGTACTACGGGCTCGGGTAAATCCGTCTGTCTTAACGCAATGATAGTCAGTATTCTCTTTAATTCTACACCTGATGAAGTTAAGCTAATTATGATTGACCCCAAGCAGGTTGAATTTACGATTTATAACGGTATTCCGCACCTTATGGTGCCCGTTGTTGCAGACCCGAGAAAGGCGGCAGGTGCTCTTGCCTGGGCTGTTTCCGAAATGCTCAAGCGTTATAAGATGTTCTCCGAAAAAGGTGTGCGTGATATTTCCGGCTATAACAAGCTTGCTGCAAAGACTCCCGATATGGCACCGATGTACCAGATTGTCATTTTCATAGACGAGCTTTCCGACCTTATGATGGTAGCACACAACGAGGTTGAAGATTCTATCTGCCGTCTTGCTCAGATGGCTCGTGCCGCAGGTATGCACCTTGTTATTGCAACCCAGCGTCCTTCAGTTGACGTTATTACGGGTATAATCAAGGCAAATATTCCCAGCCGTATTGCTCTTTACGTATCTTCACAGGTTGACTCAAGAACAATTATCGATACCGCAGGTGCCGAAAAGCTTCTGGGTAACGGTGACCTTTTGTTTAATCCCGTTGGTGTCTCAAAACCCGTAAGACTTCAGGGCTGTTATGTTTCCGACGAAGAGGTAGAAAAGGTTGTCGATTTCATCAAGACACAGGGTACCAGCCAGTATGACGATTCCGTTATGGAAGAAATCGAAAGACAGGCAGTTGCCGAAAAGAAGAAGGGCGACGGCTTGCCCGACCCTGACAGCAGCCCCGACAGTGCCGCTGACGAAGAAACGATGCGTGCAATTGAGGTTGTTGTTGAAAATCAGCTTGCTTCAACAACGCTTCTTCAGCGCAAAATGAAAATTGGCTATGCCAAGGCTGCCCGTATTATGGACGAGCTTGAAGAAAAAGGTGTCATAGGTCCGTTTGAAGGAAGTAAGCCCAGAAAGGTGCTTATGACAAAACAGCAGTTCAACGAAATGCGTGCTTTAGGCGATAATAATTACGTCGGCGTTGACGGCGGTGAGGAGTAAAAAATGCCATTCTTTCCCGTAAATATGCAAGAGGTTAAAGACCGTGGCTGGGACGATATAGATTTTGTCTATGTCTGTGGTGACGCTTACGTTGACCACCCAAGCTTCGGTGCCTCAATTATATGCCGTGTGCTTGAAAGTAGGGGGTACCGTGTCGCTTTTCTCGCACAGCCCGACTGGCGCAGTAATGATGATTTTCTGCGCTTTGGCAGACCGCGTCTCGGCTTTTTTGTCAGCAGCGGTAATATTGATTCAATGGTGGCACACTATACTGCCGCAAAAAAAAGAAGGCATGACGATGCCTATTCACCGGGCGGTATCGGTGGAAAAAGACCTGACCGTGCCGTAATAGTTTACTGCAATAAAATACGTGAATTGTACGGTGACGTACCGATTGTTATCGGCGGTTTGGAGGCTTCCTTACGCCGATTTGCTCACTATGATTACTGGGACGATAAAGTCCGCCGTTCAATTCTTTTTGATGCACAGGCTGACCTGCTTTCATACGGTATGGGCGAAAAGCAGACAATTGAAATTGCCGACCGCCTTAACGACGGTGAGCATATTTCAACACTGCGTGATATAAAAGGTACGTGCTATGCCTGCGATGTAAGAGAAACACCGCTTATGGGTGCTGAATGTCCGTCTTTTGAAAACGTTGTTTCCAATAAGCGCGAATACGCTGTATCCTGCCGCATACAAATGGATGAGGCAGACCATATCAGAGGTAAGCTTGTCAAACAGCGTCACGGCAATAAAATGCTTGTGCAGAATCCGCCTATGCCGCCACTTGCAACAGAAGAACTTGATGCTGTCTATAAGCTTCCCTTTATGCGTGCAGTTCACCCTATGTATGCTGATATGGGCGGTGTTCCTGCGATAGAAGAGGTCGAATTCTCTATAACACATAACAGGGGCTGTTTCGGTGCCTGTAATTTCTGTTCTCTTGCTTTCCATCAGGGTAGGTTTATAACCTCAAGAAGCAAAGAGTCTATAGTAGAAGAAGCAAAGCTTCTCACCCAACAGCCGAATTTCAAGGGCTATATTCACGATATCGGCGGTCCTACAGCCAATTTCCGCCGTCCTGCCTGTGACGTTCAGCTTGAAAAAGGTCTTTGCAAGGGTAGAAAGTGTCTTGCACCCAAGCCTTGTGCTAATCTTGTAGCAAACCACGAGGAATACCTCGGTATTCTGCGTGAAGTGCGTTCTTTGCCTAAAATTAAAAAGGTGTTTATCCGTTCGGGTATTCGTTTCGATTATCTAATCGCAGATAAGGATGATAAGTTTTTCCGCGAGCTTGTGGAAAATCATATCAGCGGTCAGCTTAAGGTGGCGCCCGAGCATTGCTCTGCGAGCGTGCTTGATGCTATGGGCAAGCCTCATATCGAAACCTACCTTGAATTTGCCCGAAGATATTACAAATATAATAAAGAAATCGGTAAGGAACAGTATCTTGTACCTTATCTTATGTCCTCACATCCGGGCAGCACGCTGAAGGATGCTGTTGAGCTTGCGTTGTTCCTTAAAAACAACCGTATCCGACCCGAACAGGTGCAGGATTTTTACCCCACACCGGGTACTGTTTCAACCTGTATGTTCTACACCGGTCTGGATCCGTATACACTAAAAGAGGTCTATGTTGCCCGGAACGAGCACGATAAGGCACTTCAAAGGGCTTTGCTCCAGTATTTTAATCCGAAGAATAAAGCACTTGTAACTGAAGCGCTGAAGAGAGCGGGACGTACCGACCTTATAGGTAACGGCCCGAATTGCCTTATAAAGGGTGAACAGTATGATAAACATTTTTCTCATAACTGTAAGCCGCAGTCAAGAAATAACGACAGAAACGTGAAAGGCAAAAATAATTATGGCAAAGATAAAAAGCGCAGCAAAAAATAAAAAAATTATTATAAGCATTTTAACGGTAATACTTGTCCTTGTTCTGACTTTGTTTTCTGAGCAGCTCAGACCTCTTTTTGAGCCGGTTGAAGCAGATGGTTCGAAAATTGACAGTGAATTTTCTGTTCATTTTATCAATGTTGGTCAGGGTGACTGTACGCTTATTAAAACACCTGACGGCAATATGCTTATAGATGCCGGTGAAAACGGCTACGAACCGATTGTTCTTGATTATCTTGAAGCTCAGGGTGTTGACAGACTTAAATATCTTGTTGCTACACACCCTCATTCCGACCATATAGGCGGCGTAGCAGAGGTGCTAGATGCTGTGCCTACCGAAAATATAATTATGCCGAGACTATCAAAAAGCAACACTCCCACAACGGCAACCTACGAAAAAATGCTTACAACAATAAAGAACAGTACCGCAAAGGTTTTATCTGCAAAACCGGGTAATGAATATTCCTTTGGCGGTGCAGAATTTACCGTGCTTGCTCCGTTTGAGCAGGATGAAAATCTTAACAATATGTCCGTTGTGCTTAAACTCACGTACAAAGGCTATTCGTTTGTTTTCTCGGGCGATGCCGAAAAGGACGTTGAAAAACAGATTCTTAAAGCCGGATATGATATTTCAGCCGATGTTTATAAAGGTGCACATCACGGCAGTTCAACTTCTAATTCAATGAATTTCGTTAAAGCTATTAATCCGACTTATGCTGTCTTGTCTTATGAGCAGGATAACAGCTACGGTCATCCGCACAGAGAAACTATTGACTTGTTCAACAAAGAGGGGATAGTTTACTATTCTACCGCTGATTACGGCACTATTGTATTTACCGTTGATAACAATGTTCTTGATGTTCTTGCAATAAAAGACGATATTGCCGAGGTAATAGAATGAAAAAGCTGACTGTTGACAGAATTGAAGAAAATGTTGCTGTATGTCTGGATGAAAATGAGGCGCTTACTCCGATTTGTGTTTCCGATATACCCTTTGAAGTTTATGAGGGGACTGTAATCAACGTTAATGAAGACGGCAGTTATGTACACGATGTTGAATGCGAAGAAAAACGCAGAGAAGACCTTTTCGCTTTGCAGGAAAGCCTGTTTGACGAATAAAATTTATATCATTTGCAATAATTTTATCACAATCGTATGATAAGATTAATCAAACACATTAATAGGAAGCGAATTTTAAAATGAAACAGTACTTGTTAAGGGCTATGGAATGGCTACGCCGCTTTATGGCGGGCAGATACGGTCCTGATGAATTGACAGCAGTTATTGTCATTTCGGGCTGTGTGTTTACTTTTTTGTCTAATTTCAAACCGTTGAGATTTCTTTATTTTGTCGGTATGCTTGTTATGGCTGTTGCCGTATGGCGTACGCTGTCCAAAAATATCGATGCACGTTACCGTGAAAGAATGTGGTTTCTTCGTGTGATTGAAAAGCCAAAGGCTGAATTCAAGCTGCTTTCCAATATGATTCGTGACAGGAAAACACACAAGTATTTCAAGTGTAAAAACTGTGGTGCATCCCTGCGTGTACCGAAGGGCAGAGGCAAAATCTCCGTAACCTGTCCCAAATGCAGGGTAAAGACGCAGAAGAAAACGTAAGGGCGGTTGCTGTCAATGAAAAAACAGCTCAATGTGCTTGAAAGCACAATAAAGATAGGCCTTGAAAAGCCTTTGAAGTTTCTGCATATTACCGATACTCACCTTGCTTTTGATGACCCGGGTAAGGACTGCGGAAGAAAAAAGTACTTTGAGGGTGATTATGAAGGCTGTATTACGGATTATTATTTTCAGGCACTCGATTATGCCCGAGATAACGGCTTGTTTATTGTTAATACGGGAGATATGATAGACTTTTTATCAGAGGCGAATTTTGCCTTTGTTGACAAATACCTCCAAAATATCGACTGTATCTACGCTGCAGGTAATCACGATTTCTGCCACAATGTATATGATGCTGAAGAGGATGCGGAATATAAGCGGAATAATATGAAAATTACTGCTCCGCATTTCAATACAAACCTGCTTTTTGATTCCCGTGTAATCGGTGGCGTTAATTTCGTAACGCTGGATAATTCTTATTATCTAATAAGCGACGGTCAGACTGATATGTTAAGAGCAGAAGTCGCAAGGGGATACCCGATAGTGCTTTGTGTTCACGTGCCATTCTTTTCCGAAAGCCTTGCAAAAGCGGCTTATGATGAGGGCAACGACTGTACATATCTTGTTGCCGCACCCGAGGAGCATCTGGAAACTTATAACGATTACAGAAGAAAACAGCAGACTCCCGATGAAGCGACCTTAAGAGCTGTTGATTATATTATCAACGAGCCGCTTATAAAAGCTGTAATAGCAGGGCATATGCATTTCAATTTTGAAGATACGCTTGCTAATGGTATTCCACAGCTTGTTACTCACGGCACGTATGCCGGCTATGCAAGAGAAATAACAATTGTTTGATGTTTTACTTATAAAAAATACTTATACCTGCTATACATCCTTGAAAACCAAAAGATGTTTGTGTATAATAAATCCGGGCAAAAATCCAATTAAAATATATTATGAAGGTGATTAAGATGAACAAATTTGTACTTAACGAAACTTCCTACCACGGCGCAGGTGCTATTGCTGCAATTCCGGACGAAATCAAGGCAAGAGGTTACAAGAAGGTTTTTGTTGCTTCCGACCCCGACCTTATCAAGTTCGGCATTACCGCAAAGGTTACAGACCTTCTTGACAAGTCTGAAATTCCCTACGCTGTATACTCCGACATCAAGCCCAACCCCACAATTGAGAACGTTCAGAACGGTGTAGCTGCATTCAAGGCAGCTGAGGCTGACTGTATTGTTGCTATCGGCGGCGGTTCTTCAATGGATACAGCAAAGGCTATCGGTATCATCATTACTAATCCCGAGTTTGAGGATGTCCGTTCACTTGAGGGCGTTGCTCCCACAAAGAATCCCTGTGCTCCCATTATCGCTGTTCCCACAACAGCCGGTACTGCTGCGGAAGTCACGATCAACTACGTCATCACCGATGAAGAAAAGAACCGTAAGATGGTCTGTGTTGACGTTCACGACATTCCCGTTGTGGCAGTTGTTGACCCCGATATGATGGCTTCTATGCCTGCCGCCTTGACCGCTGCCACCGGTATGGACGCCCTTACCCACGCAATTGAGGGCTATATCACCAAGGGCGCTTGGGAGCTTTCCGATATGTTCCACATCAAGGCAATTGAGGTTATCGGTCGCAGTCTGCGCGGTGCCGTAAAAAATGAAAAGGATGGTCGCGACGGCATGGCTTTAGGTCAGTACATCGCAGGTATGGGCTTCTCAAACGTAGGCCTTGGTGTTGACCACTC
>JAZOMP010000086.1:0-22445 GCA_045654045.1 Acutalibacteraceae bacterium | reverse complement strand
TCAGATATTATAGGTGAATTTCAATATTATTCTTAAATTACCTTGAAAGATTTTATTATAAATGCTATACTTCATCAGAAAAACATATAAAAGGAGTATGTGTATGAAAATCGTCCTTTCTCTGATTCAGGCAATTTTGTTTATTGTTTCCTCTTTTGCCGTTCCGGATTCAAACTTCAAGCTCTGGGTTGACCGTGCGGCAATGGACATAACCTCCACGTCTGATTTTTCGTTTAACTCTCTCGAAGCAGGAGAGCTGGACGTATCGGAAGAGGAAAAGCAGCTTTGCCGTACCTGGTTTGAGGATAATATACTTACATCCGAAAATCCTGCATATACCTTTTCGGTAGGCGGTAAGGACTTCAGAAAAAACATTTCCGACTGGGAGTTTTCTTATTCCGAGGAAAGCGAAGCGGGTGCGGTTTACCGCAACGGCAAAACTACTTACATAACCGTTTCTCACAAAAAGAGCGACGTTGTAGCAACTGTTGAAGCGACAATTTACGAGGACAAGGCTTCTTGTGACTGGACGGTTTATATTGCTAACGATGGTGAGGAGAATTCTCCCGTAATATCTTCTTTTTATGCAATGAATTCAGCATTGCCCACAGGTAAAAAGACTGATATTTATTTCAGCAACGGCTCTTTCAGTGAGGCGGATGATTTTGAAACTTTTAAATCAGAGCTCGGTTTTCTTCCTGTGGTTTTTACTGCTAACGGCGGCAGAACAGAATCTTTCCTGCCTTATTTCAATATTCACGGCAAAGACTGCGGTGCTGTTCTTGCAGTAGGCTGGTCGGGTCAGTGGTACACTTCACTTGCACAGACCTTTGCCGGAACAACCGTAAAGGCAAAGCAGCAGACACTTAAAGGTTATCTTCTGCCCGGTGAGGAGTTCCGTTCACCCCTTATTTCACTTACGTTTTACGATTCCGATAACGCTCTTAAGGGCTTTAATGTTTTCAGACAGTTTACTATTGACTGTGTTTACCCGGAGGGCACAAAGCAGGTTACAACAACGGGTATAGCTGTTGAGACACCCGGCGTTCTTGAATATCAGGTTATTAACAATATCAACAATATTCCCGAGGATTGGACGTATTCTCTCGATTACGCCTGGGTTGATGCCGGCTGGTATCCCGTCAGAAACAGCTGGAGTGACAGCGTCGGCAACTGGTACGCAGACCCCGAACGATATCCGAACGGTCTTGGTGAAATTTCAAAGCGGCTTAATGAGAGGGGACTTGGTCTGCTTCTCTGGTATGAGGTTGAGCGCTGCTGTAAGGATACTGTAGTTTATAACGAATGCATAAAGCATGACGGATGGCTGATAGAAAATAAAGATAATGACGAAGCAAACGTTGTAAATTTTGCAAATGAAGGTGCTTTTAATTATATTACGGAATTTATGCTGGAATCCCTTCGCTATAACGGAGTGAATTGCCTTCGTATGGACAGCAATTTCACACCGCTTCCTCTTTGGGAGCAGGTCGATAATGACAGGGGAGACGGCAGAAAAGGTGTAACGGAAAACCTTTATTTATCAAACCTTTATCGCTTCTTTGATACACTTCTTGAAGAAATACCCGGCCTTACAATTGATAACTGTGCTTCGGGCGGTAAGCGTCTTGATATCGAGATGTGCCGCAGAGGCATACCGCTGTGGAGAACGGACTACAACTGTATGGACGGTGAGGGTAACTCCAAGCCTGATATTTTACAGGCAACCCAGGCACATACCTACGGCATATCTTTCTGGCTGCCTTATAATGGTACCTGCGCTTATATTGAGGGTGAGTACGCAACCCGTACAAATATTATTTCCTGCTCACAGCGCCTTGAGTATTTTGATATAAGACCTCATATGGTCGGCAATTATTATCCGCTTACCTTCGGCGGCACCGATACTTCAAAATACCACGCAATGCAGTTCGATACCGATGCCACATCCGGTATGGCACTCATATACAAGCGCGAAAACGTAAGCGATAATAAGTATACGTTAAAACTCAACGGACTTGACAGTGATACCGTATATACACTTTATGATTATGATAAGCCCGGAGAAGTTTTTGAAATGACCGGCGAAAAGCTTATGACCGAAGGCATTGAGCTTACAATAAATGAAACGCCCAAGGCGGTAATTATGTTATACTCTGCAAAGTAAAGTTTTAATATATTTCAGTATTGGAATTATTGTTGACATATATTGTCGTAATAATATATAATATGACAGTCAGATTGTGACATAATGAATTAAGATGAGGAGGTTATTTACAAGTGTTACAATTATTGAAACTCAACTTCATCGACTGGATCTCTTTCAAAGAGGTTTTTCCTTTTGGCGAAGGTGACCTGTCTCTTGCTGAGTTTGCTGCTCAGTATGCAGACGTTCAGACAAACTGGGCATATACATATGCGGCAATTATCGGTATCATTATTCTTTTGATTAAAAAGAATAAGAAGTGGTATTGGTATATGTTCCTTGCCCTGTACGCAATTATGTCCGTTACATCCGTTGGTATGCACACAGCAAATTACGGCGAATTCCAGCCAGGTGTTCTTACAACAAAGCTGCTTGCAAGCTTCGTTGATATGACCTTTACCGAGCTTGTTGCCTGGTGCGGTGTTTGCAGTTTTGCTCTGGAATTCTACCAAAGTCCGGAAACACGGAAAAAACGTAATTTGTTTTTAATAGCAGTTACCGTGTTTGCCGCGATTGTTATCGGTATTCTTGCTTACGAAGTATTCGTTATTCACGACCGTCCTCTTTATTTCTTTGGCGGCAACGGCGCTCCTATGGATGGTAAAACTAAGGGTATGTCAATTGCCGAGGTCGGCTGTGTAATTACTGTTGCACCTATTTTCTATCTTCTTTTTGATAACTTTAAGAAAATGCTCAAGAACGAGCGTCTTCTCCTTATCCTCGCTATTGCTGTTATGGGTATTTCTGCTATCATTACAGCAATGTGGGGCGACAACGAAATTGCAAACTTTGCTCTCGGCAATTTCCAGGGTCACTCAACATGGCATATGCTTTGCGCACTTGTTGAGCTTGTAGTTGTATTCTGGGTAGACCAGAGAACGGTAAACAAAGAAAAAGAAGAACTGCTGAAAAAGAGCAGTAAATAAGATCTCCTTATAACATAAAATACCCTCACTGCTCCGGAAAAGAGAAGTGAGGGTATTTGCTTATTCTGTTACCATAACCAAGGCTTATCGAAAACGAACTGTACCGGCTTTATAAAAGTGATACGCGGTGAATCAAAGAAATATTCTGTTCGGGTTGCGTGATAAACCATAAATATTTCGCCGTTATCTCTGTAGAGGAACGAGCAATGTCCTGCGCTGTAAATGTTCTTTTTCGGCTGATGATAATGAACTCTCACGGGGCTTTTTGACCAATGCCTTGCGTTCATCGGGTCATCACCTTTGAGCGTGAGCATACCCATACAGTATTCTCCCGAACTGTAGCCGCTTGCGGAATAGACTACGTATGTGTCATCTCCGTTATAAAGTACGGCAGGTCCTTCGTTTACCCGCCAGCCCTTCTTTTCCCAGAAGTATTCGGGCTTTGAAAGCATAACGCCTGAACTGCTTTTAAGTGTATACGGGTTTTCCATTTCGCTTATGTAAATGCATTGCGTGCCTACTGCATGGTAGGCTGAACTGATATAATACAGTTTACTGTCCTTTTGCAGGTAAGTGCCGTCAATGTTGTTCAGTCCGTTCGGAGCAAGAATTCCTTTGAATTCATATTCGCCCAAAATATCCTCGCTTTTACTTTCAAGCACAAAGCCGTAGCGGTAATAGTCGTCGTGCTCTTCCGTTTGGCTGCCGTCGGGCATTTTGCCTCTTTCAACAGCTGATTTATCAAACACGGCGCACGAAACAATGTACCATCTGTCACCGATTTTGTGAATTTCTGGCGCCCAGATACTGTGTGCAATTCCGTTACTGCCGACCGTGTAAACTTCCCTTTCTTCGAGTACGGTTGTGTCATTATAAGCCTTGATTTTTCTTATTGTTACACCGCCACCTGTTGTATAGGTATAATAGCAGCCCGTTTCGTCTTCAATTATATATGGGTCACCGCCGTTAAACTCGTCAACTGGTGCGTCATACGGCGAAACAGCAAGCCCTAAAAAAGCTGAAATTGTGGAAATTATAACAGAAAGAGAAGTAATTATATTCATTGAGGAACCTCCTGCAAAACATCTTTTTTTCATTCTAACATAATATTATTTCATTTACAACAAAAAAGCAGATGCATCTGCACCTGCTCTTTTTTATTGTTATCTGATGTTGAACAGCGTTTTTGCGTTGAGGGTTGCGGCGTCAATTATTTCCTGTACCGTTGTGCCTCTTAACTCGGCGATTTTTTCTGCCGTGTGGGCTATCAGCGCTGAATTGTTGCGTCTTCCTCTGAACGGAACGGGTGTCATATACGGACAGTCCGTTTCAAGCACAAGCCTTGTAATATCAACGCTTGCGGCAACCTCCTGCGGTTTTCGGGCGTTTTTGAAGGTTACGCTGCCGCCAAGACCGATGTAAAAGCCGATGTCAGTCAGTTGCTTTGCGGTTTCAACGCTGCCAGAGAAGCAGTGCATTACACCGCGGGGCTTGTGCTTTAAAATAATTTCAAGACAGTCAGCGTGAGCCTCTCTGTCGTGCACGATTACGGGCAAATCAAGCTTTTTAGCAAGCAATATCTGCTTTTCGAACCACTCAAGCTGCATTTCTTTCGGCGTGTAATCGTAGTGGTAGTCAAGTCCTATTTCGCCTATTGCAACAACTTTTTTGTGTGAAGCAAGTGCTTCGATTTGTTCTATAGCATCAGCCTTTTCTTCTGCCGCATTCTGCGGATGAATACCTACAGCCGCATAGATTTTGTCATATTTCTCGGCAAATTCTATGCTTTTTTTACTGCTTTCAATGGTACAGCCGCAGTTGATGATGCCGCAAACGCCGCTTTCAAACATTTCGTCAAGCAGCGAAAAGCGGTCCTCATCAAAGCTGTCATCATCATAATGTGCGTGAGTGTCAAATATATTTTCGTACGTCATCTGATTTTTGCACCGGGCTCAAGGTAGTCAACAAATACAACCTTTACGTCGTCCTCGCCGCCTGCAAGTATCATACCTCTGCTTTCAACACCGCAGAGTGTTGCAGGCTTGAGGTTTGCAACAACAATAACGTTGTGACCTATAAGATCTTCGGGCTTGTAGTAAAGAGCAATACCGCTTGCAACGGTACGGGGTGTGCCTGTGCCGTCGTCAAGGGTGAGCTCAAGCAGCTTCTTTGCACGCTTTACGGGCTTACAGTCAACAACCTTTGCCACTCTCAGGTCGACCTTTGCAAAATCGTCAATTGCAATGGGCTCCATCTCTTCAAAAGCAGGCTTCTTTTCTTCTTCGGCAGCAGCTTTTGCGGCGTTTTCAGCTTCAATTTCGGCAAGCAGCTTTTCGGCATCAATTCTGCCGAAAAGGGGAGCAGCCTCGCCCATAACAGTACCTGCAGGTGTTGCACCGAAGCTTTCAAGGCTCTCATAAGTGTCAATGTTACAGCCGATCTGTGCAAAAATCTTTTCTGCTGTTTCGGGCATAAAGGGCTTGAGCTGTACGGCAATAAAGCGTATGCTTTCAATCAGGTTGTACATAACCGTGCCGAGTCTTGCCTTCTTTTCTTCGTCCTTTGCAAGTGCCCAGGGCATTGTTTCGTCAATATACTTGTTGGAGCGCTTTGCAACAGCCATTACCTCGTTAACGGCGTCGGCAATGCAGAAGCTGTCCATCTTCTTGGCACACTTGCCAACGGATTCAAGTGCAACAGCCTTAAGTTCATCGTCAAGTGCTTCGGGTGCTATAGGTGCAGGAAGCACACCGTCGAAATATTTCTTAACCATTGCAACACTACGGTTTACAAGGTTACCGAGTGTGTTTGCAAGGTCGGAATTGTAACGCTCAATAAGTGTTTCATAGGTCAGTGAGCCGTCAGCGGCGTGGGGCATTTCGGCAAGCAGGTAGTATCTTACCGCATCAACACCGAAACGGTCTGCAAGGTCATCTGCATAAATAACGTTGCCGCGCGATTTGGACATCTTGTCTGCGCCGACCATCAGCCACGGGTGGCCGTAAACCTGCTTGGGCAGAGGCTCGCCGAGTGCCATAAGCATAATCGGCCAGTAAATAGTGTGGAAGCGTACAATGTCCTTGCCGATAATGTGTACGTCAGCCGGCCAGTACTTCTTGTACTGCTCGCTGCTGCCGTCGGGGTCGTAGCCGAGGCCTGTGATGTAGTTTGAAAGTGCATCAATCCAAACGTAGATAACGTGCTTATCGTCAAACGTTACGGGAACACCCCACTTGAAGCTTGAACGTGAAACGCAAAGGTCCTGAAGACCGGGCTTGATAAAGTTGTTGAGCATTTCCTTTTTACGGCTTTCGGGATAAATGAAGTTGGGGTTTTCCTCGATATACTGCTCAAGCTGCTTCTGATATTTTGAAAGACGAAGGAAATATGTATCTTCCTTCTCTTTTCTTACTTCTCTGCCGCAGTCGGGGCACTTGCCGCCAACAAGCTGGCTGTCCGTAAAGAAGCTTTCGCAGGGCACGCAGTACCAGCCTTCGTAAACGCTCTTGTATATATCATCCTGATCATACAGCTTCTTGAAAATTTTCTGTACGCACTTCTCGTGGTAATCATCTGTTGTTCGGATGAATTTGTCATAGGTGGTGTTGAGTCTGTCGCAGATGTCCTTGATTTCTCCTGCAACCTTGTCAACGTATTCCTTGGGGGAAACGCCTTCTGCCTTGGCGTATTCCTCTATCTTCTGGCCGTGCTCGTCCGTACCTGTCTGAAAGAAAACGTCGTAGCCCTGCATTCGCTTGAAACGGGCAATAGCGTCCGTTAAAACAATTTCGTAGGAATTTCCGATGTGGGGCTTGCGTGAAGTGTACGCAATAGCCGTTGTAATGTAATATGGCTTCTTTGACATAGTTTTTTACCTCCTGTTACCATATTTTAAATATAATCCCTACTATTATAGCATAATTTAACAAAAATACAACACCCTAATTTACGGTTTTGCGAGTAGCTCGCAAATTTGTAGCGATATAAATCCCTGACGGGATTTGCGATATACCTGTCGGTGCAATATGTCCTTTCGGACGCAATATACGCTGCGGCGCAAAAGGGGTTTATATCATATCGCAGGTGAGTGCAACGAGTCTATATCGCAATTTTATATTAAAATTAAATTGCATTTGCTGTAAGGCAAATATATCGCAAACATCACGACAAATAATAATTTTTGCATTTTGCACTAAAAATTCTTAATTGCGCTAAAAGTTTCTTATATTTATAATTCTTGACAATATAAAGATATAAGCGTATAATTTTATGCACAAATATTTCCAAAAATGGAGGAATATAAAAATGTTACAGTTTGCTCAGTTTGTAAAAGGCTCATTTTTGTTCAAGGGCATTTCCGCAATTATTGCTATGCTCCTTACACTTAACCTCTCTTTCAACACAATGGTCAATTCCGACGAAGCTCTTGACCCCGGCGATTATGACAATGTTATTCTTATGATCGGCGACGGTATGGGCTACAACCATCTTTACTGGATGGAACAGGAATATGACGTTAAAGCAAATATCTTCACAATGGCTGACTTTGTCGGCAGCTCAAAAACACAGTCCTCCAGTGCTTACGTTACCGACTCTGCGGCAGGCGGGACAGCTCTTGCCTGTGCAACACGTACAACCAACGGTGCTATCGGTGTATTCCCGCAGGACCAGTTTGCTGTTGCTTACTACGCACAGAATCTCTGCGAGCTTGCACATTCCTTCGGCAAAATGACAGGTGTTGTCACTTCCGATGAAAACTCCGGTGCAACTCCTGCTTCCTTCTCCGCTCACGTTTTCGACCGTGACGAAAGCGCCGAAATTACTAGACAGCAGATTGAAGACGGTAATCATGACCTTATCTGGGCAGCAGACAACGGCCTTGTTACAGACGAGTGGGCAAACGAATACGGCTGGAAGCTTGTAAATAACACTGCTGAATTCGAGGCTCTCAAAGAGGGCGAGCGTTCCTTCGGTGCTTTCCCCGGTGAGCTCTGGAACACAAATACAGGTGCAGATTCTCCCAACCTTTCAACTCTTACAGCAAAGGCTATTGATATGCTTGACGACGATGAGGACGGTTTCTTCCTTATGGTTGAGGGTGCACATATCGACAAGCACTCCCACAGCAACAACGAAGAAAATATGAAGAAGGCTGCATACGAGTTCGATATGGCTTGTAAGGCTGCTATTGAATACGCTAAGGCAGACGGTAACACACTGGTTGTTATCACCGCTGACCACGAAACAGGTGCTATCTCACTTGAGAATGATGGCTCCTTCAAGTTTAACTCCGGTTCACACTCCGGTGTTCCCGTTCCGCTTGCTGTTTACGGTTGCGACAACTTCGTTCAGAATGGCGAAGAAATCAAGAACAAGGAAGTTGCACGCCGCCTTGCAATGGCAATGGGTGCAGAACCTACAGCGTTCCCTGCAGCAATTGCTGTTGAATAATAAATAAAGTACAGGAATTTTATTTTGACAGAAATTATCAAGGCCGATGCGGCTCAGGAATTTGACGCCTTTGTGGCAAACCACCCCAAGGGACATTTTATGCAGCAGAGCGCATGGGCAAAGGTTAAAAACAACTGGACATGGCGCGGTATAATCTGCCGTGACGAAAACCGTGTAATAAAAGGCACAATGGCGGTAATTATCCGCCGTCTGCCCGGCGGCATTCCTTTCAGTATGCTTTATGCTCCCCGCGGACCTGTTTGCGACTTGCATGATAAAGCTGTATTTACAGAGCTTATGGACGGCGCAAAGAAGCTTGCCAAGGAGTTCGGCGGCTATGTGCTTCAGGTGGATACCGATACAAAGGTTGACGATACCGATTACGAAAAAATGGCTGTTGAATACGGCTTCAAGGTCGGTGAACGCTCTAAGAATTTCGAGGGTATTCAGCCCCGCTTCGTAATCCGTCTTGACGTTGATGGTAAAACCGAGGACGAGGTTTTCGCCGGCTTCCATTCACGTCACCGTTATAAGGTGCGTGTTGCCAAGAAGAACAACGTTGAGGTTATTATAAAGGGCGCAGAGGCTGCCGAGGAATTCCATAAGATTATGGTTGAAACAGGCGAGAGAGACAATTTCTCAATCCGTCCAGCCGATTATTTCAGACGTATGGTTGAAGCCTACGGTGATGATGCCAGAATTTATATGGCATACAGCGAAGGTAAGGCAATCGCAGGTACTCTTGCACTTCACTGCGGCGACAAGGTGTGGTATCTCTATGGTGCTTCTTCAAACGAAGAGCGCAACAAGATGCCCAACTACCTTCTCCAGTGGGAGATGATTCGTTGGTCTGTTGAGCTTGGTTGCCGTATTTACGATTTTCGTGGCATATCGGGCGACCTTGACGAAAACAATCCTCTCTACGGTCTTTACCGTTTCAAGAAGGGCTTCTGTCCCGAAATCACCGAGTTTATAGGCGATTTCTACTATATCTATAACCCCCTTGTTTACAAGGGAATGGAGTTTGCACAGAAGCTTCGCAAGAAGCTCAGAAAGGGTCATTAAGCCTTGAGATACGTTGTACAAAAAGAACTTATTGCTTCTAATCTCAATAAAATGCGTACCCATTGCCCTACGGCAGAGGTTATCTGTGTTGTAAAGGGCAACGGCTACGGTCTGGGCCTTGTGAATATGGCAAAGCTTTTCACCGAAAACGGTGTGGCAACGCTTGCTGTTTCACGTGTTGACGAGGCCGTGGCTTTGCGTGGAAACGGTATTGAGAGCAATATTCTGCTCCTTTCACCGCCGTTTGATGAGGCAAGCGCAAAAGCCGTTGTTGAGCTTGATATCACCGCAACTGTTGATAGCTTGTTTACCGCAGGTTTACTTGATAAAGCGGCAGGGGATATGGGCAAAAAAGCAAAAGCACATATAATGCTTGATACGGGCTTCGGCCGCTTCGGCTTTATGCCTGGTGAGGAAGAAGATATAATCAAGGCGTTTAAAACAAGTGAAAATATCTGCTTTGAGGGTATTTATTCTCATTTCTACAACGCTTTTTCTTCAAGCTCCGAATCAGTAAAGCTTCAGGTCAGCCGATTCAATACAATTGTTGCGGCTGTTGAAGCGGCAGGCTGCACGGGACTCAGAAAGCATATCTGCTCTTCCGCGGCAGCTGTCAAATATCCCGAATATCATTTTGATGCTGTGCGCCTCGGCTCTGCTCTGCTTGGCAGAATTGCCGTGCCGAATACAGTAGGTCTTGAAAAGGTCGGTTTTATGGAGTGCGAAATTATCTCCATAAAAACTCTGCCTGCCAACCACTTTGTCTGCTACGGTGAAGCTTACAAAACCACCCGTGAAACAAGGGCGGCAGTTGTGCCTCTCGGTGTTTGCGACGGCTACGGTCTGAGCAAAACAGAGGTTGCCTTCAATTCTTCGGACAAGGTCAACTCTCTTCTTCGTAAGGTTAAGCACTTCGGTGCAGACCAGACCCTTTCCGCTGTTGTAAACGGCAAAAAGGTCAGTGTTATCGGTAAGGTTGGTCTTACTGACCTTATTCTTGACGTTACGGACGTAGACTGTGCCGTTGGCGACGTTGCGGCGTTTGAATTCAATCCCACCGTTGTCAATGACAGCGTAAAGAAAGATTTTGTTTAATACAATGAGGACAGCCGAAAAAACCGGCTGTCCCGTTTTCACTATTATATTAAGGGAGTAGCGAAAAAGAATTTTCGCATAGCGAATTATGGCTAAGAATTTTCTTGAAAAAGCTGTTACGGCTGTTCCGAGTAAGCGTCAGCTTGACTGGATGAAGGTTGAATATGCCGGCCTTATAAATTTCGGTATGAATACCTTCAGCGGCAGAGAATACGGCACGGGTTTTGAGGAGATTGATTTGTTCAATCCCACCGCTTATAAGCCCGAGCAATGGGTAAAGGTCGCAAAGCTTTGCGGTATGAAGGCGTTGGTGCTTAACGTTAAGCATCACGACGGCTTCTGCCTCTGGCCGACTGAATATACCGATTATTCCGTCAGATCCTGTCAATGGATGGACGGTGAGGGTGACGTTGTTGCCGATATCAGCAGCCTTTGCGCAAAGCATGGGCTTAAATTCGGTATATGCATTTCTCCGCTTGATCTGCACGAGGAAAGTTTCGGCACCGGTAAAGAATACGATAAATTCTTTATGAATCTGCTCACCGAGCTTCTTACAAAATACGGCGATGTTTATTGCGTCCGCCTTGATGGGGCAGCAGGTGAGGGCAGAAACGGTAAGATACAGCAGTACGACTGGTCAGCTTATTTTAAGCTTATACGCCGCCTTCAGCCGGGTGCCGCAATCACAAACTGCGGTCCCGACGTACGCTGGTGCGGCAACGATAAGGGTGTCTGCCGTATAAGCGAGTGGAGCGTTGTGCCTTCGCATTACAGACTGTTTGACGAGGAAAGCTGTGAGTATATACCTTCAAAACATACTCCGGATTACACTCAGCCCGATATAGGCAGTGTCAAGAAGATTAAAAAATTTGACGAGTTTATTTTTTATCCTGCAGAGGTTTGTGTGCCCCTGCGTGACGGTTGGTTTTACAAAAAGGCACAGGATTTGTCAATTAAGCCGCTCTCAAAGCTGGAAAAGATTTACGCAGGCTCGGTCGGCGCAAATGCTTCTATGCTTGTAGGTCTTGCTCCTCAGCCTGACGGTATGATGAACGAGAAGGACGTTGAAACCCTTATGACCTTCGGCGCCGTGCTTTCGCTTCGTTTTGAGGATAATCTCGCACTTGAATCTTCAATGCAAGGCAACTGTCAGCTTGACGAGCTTCATTCGGCTACCCGTGCGCTGCCCGATAAGCCGGGCTACTGGCATTCCGGTTATAATACAAAGAAGCCTGAGCTTATACTCGATATGGGTGACGATTATGACGTTGACCGTGTTGTACTCAAAGAAAACGTGGAAACCGGTCAGCAGATAGAGGAATTTTCTCTCTGGGTTGAACAGGAAGGAAAATGGAAGAGAGTTGCCGAGGATACCGTTATCGGCACAAAACGCCTTTGTGAGTTCAAATATCATATAAGAACAAGAAGGCTTAAATTAGTAATTGAAAAGCACAGAGGCTTTGCAACAATACTGAGCTTTGAAGCTTATTGATTTTTTTCATATATTTGAAAGGATGATAAATTATGGACGTTATTATGGCTTTGGCCACGCTTGCTTGTGCGGTTATTGCTCTGGGTTTCGCCTGTTTTAAGGCTTGCAAGGTGCTTAAGTTTGAACCCGGTACGGAAAGAATGCGACAGATTTCCGGCTTTGTCAGAACGGGCGCTTCGGCATATCTTAAGCGACAGTACAAAATAGTAGGTGTTTTCTTTGCCTGTATGTTTGTCGTAATTGTTGCAATGGCAGCTATGGGCGCGCTTACGTGGTTTGTGCCCTTCGCCTTTGTTTCGGGCGGCTTTTTCTCCGGACTTTCCGGCTTTATCGGTATGACTATTGCAACCCGCTCAAACGCAAGAACAGCACAGGCCTGCAGCCACAGCCTCAACAGAGGACTCAACGTTGCTTTCTCCGCAGGTTCTGTTATGGGCTTTACTGTTGTAGGTCTTGGTTTGCTGGATATTTCAATCTGGTTCATTCTGCTCAAATACGTGTTTAAGCTTGAACTTGCCGAGATTACTTCTGCTATGCTCACCTTCAGTATGGGTGCTTCCTCAATGGCTCTCTTTGCCCGTGTAGGCGGCGGTATCTTTACAAAAGCTGCCGACGTCGGTGCAGACCTTGTGGGTAAGGTAGAAGCAGGTATTCCTGAGGATGACCCGAGAAACCCTGCCGTTATTGCCGATAACGTAGGTGATAACGTAGGTGACGTAGCAGGTATGGGCGCCGACCTTTATGAATCCTATGTCGGCTCGATTATTTCCTGTTCAGCTCTCGGCGTTGTTGCGTTCAGCGATATCAAGGCTATGGCTGTGCCGTTGCTTATTTCGGCACTTGGTGTAATTGTATCTATCTTCTGTACCTACCTTGTTCGTACAAAAGAAAGCACAGAACAGAAGAATCTTCTAAAGGCTCTTCGCAGAGGTACGAATACTTCTGCTGTAATAATTGCTTTGCTTGCTTTTCCGGTTATATGGTTTATTCTTGGTAAAGAGAACATAGGTGTCTATTTTTCAATGATTGCCGGTCTTGGCGCAGGTGTTCTTATCGGTGCATCTACCGAATATTTTACCTCTGACACATATAAGCCTACAAAGAAGCTGGCACAGACCGCTTCCACCGGTACGGCTACAATCGCTATTAGCGGTATGAGCCTCGGTATGCTTTCAACTGCCCTGCCTATAATCATTGTTGCTGCTTGCGTAATGATGGCTTTCGGTTTTGCAGGCGGTTTCGCAAATGCATCTAACGGTCTTTACGGTATTGCCGTTGCCGCTGTCGGTATGCTTTCAACTCTCGGCATCACCCTTGCAACCGATGCTTACGGTCCTATAGCCGATAACGCAGGCGGTATCGCTGAAATGACGGGTATGGATCCTAAGGTACGTGAAAGAACTGATGCTCTTGACTCTCTCGGTAACACAACTGCTGCTACAGGTAAGGGCTTTGCAATCGGTTCAGCTGCACTTACCGCCCTTGCTCTTATTGCAAGCTACGTAGAAAAGGTCAAGGAAGTAGGTGGCGCGGATATTCAGATTGATATGAGCCTTATGAACCCCACTGTGCTTACCGGTCTTCTCATAGGTGCGGCACTTCCCTTTATCTTTGCCGCTCTTACAATGGAATCCGTCGGCAAGGCTGCAAGAAGCGTTGTTGTTGAGGTTCGCAGACAGTTCAAGGAAATCAAGGGTCTGCTTGACGGTACGGGTGAGGCTGACTACGCTTCTTGCGTTGATCTTTGTGCAAAGGCAAGCCTTAAGGAAATGATTCTTCCCACTATCGTTGCCGTTGTTGCCCCTGTTGTCGTAGGCCTTGTACTCGGCTATAACGGCGTTATAGGCATGCTTGCAGGTGCTACTGCTTCAGGTTTCCTTATGGCTGTATTTATGTCAAATTCAGGCGGTGCGTGGGATAACGCTAAGAAGCATATTGAAACAGGCGTTCTCGGCGGTAAGGGCAGCGACGCTCACAAGGCAGCTGTCGTAGGCGATACAATCGGTGACCCCTTCAAGGATACCTCTGGTCCGTCTATAAATATTCTTATTAAGCTTCTTTCTGTTGTTTCTATTGTCTTTGCAGGTATCGTTGTTAAGTACCATATTTTATGATTATTATATAAACTTAACTTCAAACTGTGCTTCGGTTATGAAACTTCAAAGCAAAAAATTAAGCGATGCAAACCTTCCGGTCTGCATCGCTATTTTTATAAAATTATGCATTTGTTTTTTCAAACTGGCTGTTGTAGAGATTTGCGTAAAACCCGCCGAGCGCCATAAGCTCCTCGTGGTTGCCCTGCTCAACAATATCACCGTTGTTCATGCAAAGTATCAGGTCGGCATTGCGTATTGTCGAAAGTCTGTGGGCAATGATGAAGCTTGTTCTGCCCTTCATAAGGTTATCCATAGCCTTTTGGATAAGAATTTCTGTTCTTGTGTCAACCGAGCTTGTTGCTTCGTCGAGAATGAGTATCTTCGGGTCGGCAAGAATGGCTCTTGCAATTGTAAGCAGCTGCTTCTGACCCTGCGAAATATTGGTCGTTTCCTCATTCATCATCATCTGGTAGCCTTCAGGCAGTGTTCGTACAAAGTGGTCAACCTGAGCCGTTTTTGCGGCCTTTATAACATCTTCGTCGGTTGCGTCAAGCTTACCGTAGCGGATGTTTTCCATAATCGTTCCGCTGTAAAGCCAGGTGTCCTGAAGTACCATTGCAATTTCCTGCCTGAGGTCGTGTCTGTCAAAGTCCGTCAGGTCGTGTCCGTCAATCAGAATTCTACCGTCTGTAAGCTCGTGGAACCGCATAATCAGCTTAACCATAGTGGTTTTGCCTGCGCCTGTAGGGCCGACAATCGCAATCTTCTGTCCGCTTTTTACCTTTGCGGAGAAATCGTTGATAACAATTTTGTCTGTGTCCTCGTAACCGAATTTAACGTGGTCAAATGTGATGTTTCCTTCAATTTCAACGTCGGAAAGCTTAAGTGTTGCTTTGGAGTCATCCTCTTCGGCTACTTCAAGGAATTCAAAAACTCTTTCTGCCGCTGCAGCCATTCTCTGCATCTGCGAGGAGATGTTTGCAAGCTGGTTAATCGGCTGGTTGAAGGTTCTCACGTACTGGATAAATGCCTGAATATCGCCGATATAAAGCGTTCCGTTTGATGCCATGACAGCACCGATAATGCATACGACTAGGTAGCCGAGATTGCCTATAAAGCCCATAAGCGGCATCATAAGACCCGAAAGGAATTCAGCCTTTCTAGCGTTTTCGGCAAGCTGCTCGTTAAGCTCATCAAACTCTTCGAGGGCTTTCTTTTCTCCGTTGAAAGCCTTTAGCACAAGGTGACCGCCGTACATTTCTTCAATGTGTCCGTTAACTGCGCCGAGGAATTTCTGCTGCTTGCGGAAATGCGGCTGTGAAAGCTTTACAACGTTTCTGACTATTACCATTGAAAACGGTACGGTTATAACAATAATGAGTGTCATAAGAGGGCTGGTTATAAGCATCATAGCCAGTACACCGATAAGCGTGGTAACGCTGGTTGCAATCTGTGTTATGCATTGGGTAAGCGCATTTTCAAGCGTATCAACGTCGTTTGTAATACGGGAAAGCACGTCACCCTGACTCTGGCTGTGAAAATATCCGAGGGGAATACGGTTGATTTTCTGCATTATCGTATTTCGCAGATTAAAAGAAAGTCGGGTTGTGACACCTGACATTATAAACGACTGCATATAGCTGAACGATGCACTGATAAGGTAGAGAACAATAAGAAGTATCAGTATTTTTGCAACCCTTTCAAGGTCGATTGAGCCTGTGCCTGCAAGCATACGTTCAACACCGAACTGTACCTCGTTTGTTGCCTGTGCAAGGATTTTTGGGCCTATAACCGCAAAAAGTGAAGAGCAGGCGGCAAGGAAAACTATCAGTAAAAACTTGAATCTGAACGGGGCAATCAGCTTGAGAAGTTTCCTGACCGTGCCCTTGAAATCCTTTGCCTTTTCAACGGGCTTTCCGTGTGGACCTCCAGGAGGTCCGCCGGGCGGTCCTGCGTGATCTTTTTTGCCGGGTCTCATAGGGGGAGGTGACATCTTTTCTTTACTCATTCCAACTCCTCCTTTGCAAGCTGTGATTCTGCAATTTCACGGTACTGTGTGCAATTCTTAAGCAGTTCCTTGTGTGTACCTTTGCCGACTATTCTGCCTTCGTCAAGCACTATAATCTGCTCTGCGTTCATTATCGTGCTCACACGCTGTGCAACAATAAGTACGGTTGCATCCTTTGTGTAGCTTTTGAGTGCTTTTCTTAATGCGGCATCGGTTTTGAGGTCTAGCGCAGAAAAGCTGTCATCAAAAATATACACGGGTGATTTTTTGACAAGAGCTCTTGCAATTGCAAGCCTCTGTCTCTGGCCGCCGCTGACGTTTGTTCCGCCCTGGGCAATCTCGGAATTTATTCCGTCGGGCATATCAGCAACAAAACGAGCCTGCGCGGTGGTAAGTGCAGAGCTTATTGTGTCTGTATCGGCGTTGTTGTTGCCGATTTTCAGGTTGCTTTCAACTGTACCTTTAAAAAGAACACCCTTCTGCGGTACGTAGCCTATGTTTTCACGCAGGCTGTGCAGGTCGATTTTTCTTATATCTGTACCGTCAAAGCGTATTGTACCCTCGGTAACATCATAAAACCTCGGAATAAGGTTAATAAGCGTTGATTTACCTGAGCCTGTTGAGCCTATAAAGGCTGTTGTCTGACCGGGTAGGGCAGTGAAGCTTATGTTTTCGAGCACGCAGTCATCCGCATCCTTATATTTGAAGGAAACGTTGTCAAACTCAATTTCGCCTTTGGTGGTCTTGAGCTGCTTTGCACTTTCGGCGTTGTTGATTGACGGTTCTGTTTCAAGTATTGCACCGACACGGTTGACCGAAACCATTGCACGGGGAATGTTGATGAATATCATTGAAATAAACAGGAACGACATAATAACGTGCATTGCGTACTGGATGTATGCCATCATATCGCCGATTTCAAGCGTACTGTTTATTATGGCTTTTGAGCCGAGCCATACAACGGCAATCTGCGTGAAGTTCATAATTATCATCATAAACGGCTGAAGCAGGGAAACAACACGCTGAATGAAAAGGTTGGTTTTGCGAAGGTTATTGTTTGCGTCCTCAAATCTCTTTTCCTCGTGCTGCTCGTTGCCGAAAGCTCGTATAACCATCATACCGGAAAGGTTTTCGCGGCTTACAAGATTAAGTCTGTCTATCAAAGACTGAATAATCTTGATTTTTGGCAGTGCAGCAGAAAATCCGATTGCAATTATCATCAACAGTGTGCCGACCGCAACGGCAAGAATCCAGCTCATTGATGTGCTTTTCATAAGAGCAAGAGTGATACTGCCTATACCCATAATCGGAGCGAAGCAGACCATACGTACGCCGTGGCTGAGCATCTGCTGTACCTGCTGGATATCGTTTGTTGTTCTGGTGATAAGTGAAGCGGTCGAGAATTTGTCAAATTCGGTGCTTGAAAACTGTGTTACGCGTTCAAAAACGTCGTGTCTCATTCTTTTGGAAATGATGGCGGATGCCTTGGTTGAAAAGAAGTTGACACCGATTGCAGCAAATACGCAAAGCAGGGCGATTGAAAGCATTTTTAAGCCCTGAGTTATGATGTACTGCATCTGACCGTCCTGCCCGTTAAGCCCTATGACGCCCTTGTCAACAATCTCACTCATCATACTCGGCAATATCAGCTCAGATAAAGCCTGCACGATAAGGAAGATTATGCCGAGCACCATATAGCCTGCGGCATATTTAAGATAAACTATAACCTTTTTCATTTTTCCTCCTTATATTCGTTTATTCTTTTTACGCAAAATTATACAAATAATATTTTAATATAAATATTAATTATACGCAATGCATAATTGTAAACAATTTGTAAACTAAGAGTATAATAATTTAATACATTACCACTTTACTACAGCAAAGTACACATATTTTCCGCTTTAAAGCGCCTTATATTTTACCGAATGACGAAAGTGACAAAAAGATGAAAATTTGTTTGCATATCGCTTAAGAGTGTGTTATATTATAATATATTTATTATTTAATGGGGCGGTGTTTTTACGTGAAGGTTGCCGACATACTCAATAACGGTAAGGTCAACGTTTCCTGCGAGCTTTTTCCTCCTAAGGCGTGGGATAAGCTTTCCGGTGCGAAACAAGTTGTGCGTGAAATTGCCGCACTCAAACCTTCGTTTATGAGTGTTACTTACGGTGCAGGCGGCGGCACAAGCGAATATACCGTCGACTTAAGCCGTGAGGTTGAGGATTGCGGCGTCACAGCCCTTGCACACCTTACCTGTCTTTCCACCAGTGAGGAAAAGCTTCTTTCTATCATTGAAAGCCTTAAGGCAAACAATATTGAAAATATTCTTGCTTTAAGAGGCGATAAGGGTGAGCTTTCTGTGCCCGGTGCTTTTGCCCACGCAAGCGACCTCATTTCGCTTATTAAAAAGCACGGCGATTTTTGTATAGGCGGTGCCTGCTATCCTGAATGCCACCCTGAATCCAAGAGCCTTGCTGCAGACCTTGACGGACTTAAAATTAAGGCAGAAAGCGGCTGTGAGTTTTTTACTACGCAGATGTTTTTTGATAATAACGTTTTCTATAAATTTATGTACCGACTTCTTGCGTCTGGAATCAACGTACCCGTTGTCGCAGGTATTATGCCGGTTACCAACAGCGCACAGCTTGACAGAATAATCTCTCTTTCGGGCTCGGGCATTCCGCTTCGTTTCAGAGCAATTGCGGACAAGTTTGCTTCCGACCCTGCGGCTATGAAGCAGGCAGGTATAGCTTACGCTACTGACCAGATTATCGACCTTATCGCAAGCGGTGTGAATAATATACATATCTATACTATGAACAAGCCCGACGTGGCTGAAAGTATTATGACAAATCTCTCTGACATTATCGGAAAGTGAGGAAACGGGCAAATGAAGTTCAGCGAAGTTTTCGGCAAAAAGCTTCTTTTCTGTGACGGTGCAATGGGCACTATGTTACAGTCGCTTGGTCTGCCCGTCGGCAAAAGGGCGGATTACTGGAGTGTCGAACAGCCCGAAAAAGTAAAAAGCGTACACCTTGCCTATCTTGAGGCAGGCTGTAATATAATAACCGCAAACACTTTTTCTTCTGCAATCGGCGGCGATTACTCAACAGAGGAAATTGCCGCAAGCGGTGTCAAAATCGCAAAGGAAGCCGTTTCACAAAGCGGTAAGGATGCGCTTGTTGCCTTCGATATGACCGCTACAGGTGAGCTTCTTGAACCGCTCGGTAATCTCACCTTTGAAAAGGCTTACGAGGGATTTACAAAAGCTGTTAAGGCAGGCGAGGCGGCAGGTGCGGATTTCGTGCTTATCGAAACAATGACCGATACCGCCGAAATCAAAGCTGCCGTGTTAGCGGTAAAAGAGAATTCCGCTCTGCCCGTTGTTGTTACCTTTACTGTTGACGAGAACGGCAGACTGATGACCGGTGCGGATATTGTTACCGCCGCTGCTCTTATCGAAAGCCTTGGTGCTGACGGTGTGGGTATCAACTGTGGCTTCGGCCCCGAAAAAATGCTTGAATTTGCACCTGAGCTTCTCGGTTTCACGAAGCTTCCCGTTCTCATAAATTCAAACGCAGGTATGCCCGTTGTTATTGACGGCGTTGCAAGCTACGACGTAAAGCCGGAGTCCTTTGCCGCAAGTGCAAAGAAGCTTATTGAAATGGGCTGCTCTGCTGTCGGCGGCTGTTGCGGTACAACACCTGCTCACCTTGAAGCAGTTGTAAAGCTTTGCGATGATATGGTTGTTACAAGACCCGATGTAGGGGAAAGAAAGAGCTTTGTTTCTTCCCGTGCAAAGACGGTATTCTTTAATGATAAAACCGTTCTTATCGGTGAACGTATAAATCCTACGGGTAAGCCAAAGCTCAAAGCCGCACTTAAAGAAAACAACCTTGAATATCTTTGTAATGAGGCTGTCAGTCAGGAAAACGCAGGTGCTCATATTCTTGACGTAAACGTCGGTATATCTGATATAGATGAAACTGCCGTGCTTGAAGCAGCAATTAAAAGGGTTTCGCAGGTTACGGATTTACCCTTGCAGATAGATACGGCAAACGTATCCGCCCTTGAAAAAGCGCTTCGTGCCTACGTCGGCAAACCGCTTATCAATTCCGTCAACGGCTCGGAAGAGTCTTTGAACAGCGTTCTTCCGCTTGCAGCTAAATACGGCGCTATGGTTGTCGGCCTTACTCTTGATGAAAAGGGTATTCCTGAAACAGCTGAAGGCAGAATCGAAATTGCCAAACGCATAATCAGCCGTGCGGGAGAATACGGAATAGATAAATCCGATATAATCATAGATCCCCTTACAATGACTATCAGTACGAGCGACGTTGGCGCTTTGCCTACTTTTGCTTCGCTCGACTATATAAAAAATACGCTCGGTGTCCATACCGTACTCGGTGTTTCCAATATTTCGTTCGGTCTTCCGAACAGAGAGAAAATAAACTCTGCCTTCTTTACCCTTGCTATGCAAAGGGGCTTAAGCGCAGGCATAGTCAATCCGCTCAATGCCGCTATGATGGATGCGTATTATTCATACAACGCTCTTTTCGCTTACGATAAGGGCTGCCTTGAATATATCGCCAATAATCCCGTAAATAATGTGCAATCTGAAACAAAGCCTGTTCAGAAAAAAATAACGCAAACAGCAGACGACCTTAAAACAGCGGTTATAAAGGGTATGAGCGAAAAGGCGGCGGAAGAAACCGAAAAGCTACTGAAAGAGAAACAGTCCGTTGAAATTATAGACGGCTATCTTATACCTGCACTGGATGAGGTAGGCGTACAGTTTGAAAGCAAGCGTCTTTTCCTGCCGCAGCTTCTGCTTGCCGCTTCTGCGGCTTCTGCAGCGTTTGATGTTATCAAAAAACAGCTTTCGACAGAAGGTACAGCACAGAAGAAAGGCAAAATAATTCTCGCTACCGTCAAGGGTGATATTCACGATATCGGCAAAAACATAGTCAAGGTTCTGCTTGAAAACTACGGCTATGAAATAATCGACCTCGGCAGAGATGTTCCTGCCGAAGAAATTGTAAAAGCCGCAAAAGAAAATAACGTATCACTTGTGGGCTTAAGTGCGTTGATGACTACTACGGTACCCAATATGGCTCAGACAATTGAGCTTTTACGCAAAGAGCACGACTGTAAGGTTATGGTCGGCGGTGCCGTATTAACACAGGAATATTCCGAACAGATAGGCGCTGACTTCTACTGTAAGGATGCTATGGCGGCTGTCAGGTGTTCGGAAAAACTTTTTGAGGAGGGTTACCTAAAATGAGTTTGTTCTCAAAAATAAAAAGCAAGGGCAGTAACTATTCAATAAAGCAGATTGATTTGTCTGTATGCCCCGAAAATACACCCGAAGAGCTTAAATATCTCTACGAGCAGAGCGTTGTGGATTACGGAGAGGGTTACCTCGGTCACCCCGATTCGGTACTGCTTAAAAACGGCGATATTCTTACTTTCTTCCCCAAAGGTCACGGCAAGGGTGCTGCACTTTCGCGCCGCAGTAAGGATGGCGGTGTAACCTACGTTAACGGTGTTGAAAATCCGCCAAAATCTTGGGAAGGCTCCCGTGAAACACCAACGGTTTACCGCTTGGAGTTCAATGACCCGAATACACCCGATAAGCTCATACTTATCTGCGGTAACCCCAAGTGGGGCACAGAGCCTACAACAGGCGGCTTCAACTGCTCGCTTTCCTGCGATGAAGGCGAAACGTGGAGCGAGTTCAAGCTCTTTTACAAGGGTATGAACACTATTGTTGCTATGGCTTCACTGACAAGGCTCAAGGAAAATGGCGCGTTTGTCGATAAGTGGATGGCTTTGTTCCACGACAGAAAGTTCCATAACTATAAAACAATCCTCACCTTTGACGAAAACGGCGAAATGCAGTGGAGTAAGCCCGAAAAATATTTTGCTTGCTACCGCAAGACGGAAAAGGGCAGTAATATGTGCGAGGTTGAGTGTATACGCTCCGATATGGGTAAGGGCGACGAAATATGTATCCTCACCCGAAGCAATACCAAAAAGGTAAATTCTCTTATCAGCTTTTCAAAGGACGAGGGCAAAACCTGGTCAGAGCCTGTTGAGC
>JAZOMP010000085.1:0-22770 GCA_045654045.1 Acutalibacteraceae bacterium | reverse complement strand
TCCATATTAATTCTCCTGATAAAAACGATAAAAAGGGCGGATTTTCCGCCCATAAGTTTTTTAGATTACGTTTACGCCGCCGACAGGTCTGATTGAAAGAACGTAGCAGCTCTTTTCGCCGAAGACAATCTCCATTCTGCGCTTGAATTCGCTCAGCATATCAACGGGAACGAATGCCTGAATTGTGCCTGCAAAGCCGCCGCCGTGAACACGCCATGCACCTTTACCGTCAAGCAGTTCCTCGCAAAGGCAGAGACCGAGTGAAACGGGCTGTGCGACGGGGTCTTTTACGGAATATACGTTCTGGTTGTACATATAGGAGGACTGACCGCTCTTGACAACAAGCTTCTTGAACTCGCCGAACTGCTTTGATTCAAGTGCCTTTACCTGCTCGTCAACGCGTCTGTTCTCGCTGAAGAAATGCTTTGCGCGAAGAATTGCTCTGTCGCCTACAACGTCTCTTACAAGGTCGATTGAGTTGTAGAACTGTGCTTCATCAACCTCACGAAGAACGTCGTGACCAAGACGCTGTGCTACACTTATCATTTCATTTTTTACCGCCGCATATTCATCGGTAAGATTAGAATGGCTGCCGCCCGTATTAACTATGCACAGAGCGTGTGCGCAGGATTCAAAATCAAATTTGACGGGCTTGATGTAGGGCTTTGACGGATCTTTGAAATCCATAAACACGAAGCCGCCTACAGAACAGGTCATCTGATCAAGCAAGCCGCAGGGCTTACCGAAGAATTCGTTTTCGGCATACTGGGCAATCTGTGCTATTTCAACGGGAGTAACCTTACCATCATTATAAAGGTGGTTGAGGATAGTACCTACAAGCACCTCAAAAGCGGCTGAAGAAGAAAGACCCGAGCCGGAAAGAACGTCGTTTGCCGTTGCGGCATCGAAGCCGCCGATTTCGTATCCACGCTGTACAAAACCTGCGCAGACACCGCGGATAAGCGCCTTGGACTTTGAATACTCTGCCTTATTGGGGTTAAGGTCGGTAATATCAACCATATCCATATCGTAGCCTTCGGACTTAAGGCGGATAACGTCCTTGTTATTCTTTGCGGCAACAGCTATTGCATCAAGATTAATAGCGGCTGCAAGTACCTTGCCGTGGTTGTGGTCTGTGTGGTTACCGCAGACCTCACTTCTGCCGGGTGCAGAGAAGATACCTACCTCGCCTGCCGTTCCGTAAAGCTCGCCGTAGGCGTTAAGCACACGAAGGTAACGCTCCTTCTGGGCAGGAGCCTGTGCACCGTAAAGATCGGTAAGAGCTGAATCAAATTCAACACCCGTAAGACCTTTTTTTACTGTATCAAAGCTGAACATAATATATCATCCTTTCAGTTTTTCTCAAGATAATTTATAAGAGTATTTACGCCGAGTACCGTTACGCCGGAAAGAACAAGCAGAACAATAATCGGAATAAAGAATTTTACGGACAGAGGGTCAAATACGTATACACCGATAAAGGTGTAGGAAAAGAGCTTCGGAGCATATCCGAGCATTGAAATCAACGCAAATTTTTTATAATCAAATTTAAGCGAGCCGTAAATCTGGCTGATCGTGTTAATAGGGAAAGTAGGTATGAGACGGAAGATAAACAACAGCCACGCTTTTCCCCTGCCGCGGTAACGGAAAAGCTTACGGAAAACCTCGTTCTTGGCAAGTATTCCCATAGCTCTGCCACCCGTATAGTTGCGACCGATTTTGTATTTTACCGTGAACATAAAGAACATTCCCACCGCATTGACAATAAGAGCAGGAACGGTCGGGAAAACCATACCCGTAAGAACGCATAGCGCCGACACGGGAACAATGGGGACAAAACACTTGATTGCATAAATTCCTAGAATAATAAGAACTATGTAGCTTTCCGTGCCGACGGAGAGAATTGCCATATCAAGCTTATAGAGCATTTCCTCGTACCCGGCATACCAGCGCTGGATTTCCTCACTTGTGGAAATAACGCAAAGAGCAATAAAGACTGCCGCCAGGATAAGCAGACCGAAGCCTGCAAAAGTCATATAAGAATTGCGCTTAGATACCTTTTCCAAGCAGAGCCTCACCGCCCTTTCGAAAACAATTGACATATTCCATATAATTATATATAATTTTTACTGTAAGGTCAACCGATACGGAGGAATTTTTTATATGAAAGCTGTTATTTTGGACGGATTTACAACCAACCCCGGCGATCAGAGCTGGAATTGGCTTGAAGAAAAATGCGAGCTTACTGTTTATGACAGAACTCCCGCAGAAAAAATTGCTGAGCGCTGTAAGGGCCATGATATTGTTATTACCAACAAAACTCCACTTACAAAAGAAACGCTTGCTCAGCTTACAGAGTGTAAGTTTATAGCACTGCTGAGCACGGGCTACAACGTTGTTGACTGCGAATATGCGGCAACACGGGGTATTCCCGTTTCAAACATACCCACCTACAGCACCGCAGCCGTTGCCCAGCTCACCTTTGCGCTTCTTCTTGAGCTGACAAACAGCGTTGCGATACATAACGCCGCAGTCAAAAACGGCGAATGGACCAATTGTGCGGATTTCTGCTTCTGGAAAACACCGCTGCAGGAGCTTTTCGGCAAAACTATGGGTATAATCGGCTTTGGCAAAATCGGTCAGGCGGTTACAAATATTGCACACGCTTTCGGTATGAAAGTTGTTGCCCACACCGCTAACCCCGACAAGTATAAAGACGCCGAAAACGTTGAGTTTACGTCACTTGACTCTCTTCTTGAAAGAAGCGACGTTGTAAGCCTGCACTGCCCTCTTACTGATAAAACACAGGGTATGGTAAACGCAGATTTCCTCGGCAAAATGAAGAAAACCGCTTATCTTATCAACACTTCCCGTGGCCCTGTGCTCGATGAGGAAGCTGTTGCTAAAGCACTTAAAAACGGCGATATTGCAGGCGCAGGTGTTGACGTACTTTCAACAGAGCCGCCCAAGGCATATAATCCCCTGCTCGGCTGTGAAAACTGCCTTATCACACCGCACATTGCCTGGGCAGGCTTTGAAACGAGAGAAAGACTGCTCGGCGTACTGAAGGAAAACATCTTTGCCTTCCTTGACGGCAAACCTATAAACACGGTTAATATGTAACACATATTACAAAGACCATCGGTTTACGTAACCGATGGTCTTTTTGTGTAAGTTTATTTTGCTTTTCTGTCGCAGGACTTACAGTCTGCGGGCGGCGGATCGTTGGTAATATCGAAAATTGCAAGGCGAAGCTGCTTTATTTCAAGCTTGCGTGCAACTATATCGCAGTAGCATTTTTCATCCGTCTCTTTACCGTCGGCATAATCTTCTGCCGATATCGGACAGCGGAAGATTTTACCCTCGACAAAAATTGTGTGGGTATTTTTGCAGTAAGTACATTCTTCGCCGATTTCACGAACCTCAAAATTGACCTCACGCTCGGTAAAAAGCTGTTCAAGCTCGGCCGCAACGGGGCTTTTTGAGTCTATAACCGCCGTCATACCGGGGTTACGAAGAACGTCTATCTGTTCACCCTCGGGAACTGTATCACCAGAACAGACAATGTCAATGCGCCTGATTTTGGGCAGACGTAACATAAGCTTGACCGCTTTTACAAAATCCGGATAAGCAAAAACATCGTCACCGATAAAGCGGAGCTTTTCCATAAAATAATTCAGCTCATAGAAAACCTGAAGAGTGTATTCAAGGTTTTCGTAATTTGCGTTGTAGCCGCCCTTTGTGTTGAGAAGAACGTCGGTACATTCGGGGGTAAGATTCTGGATATTGTAAAGCTCGGTATTGGCAAGTATGCTTATCCAGAGACCCGGATAACGCAGAATATTAATCTGCTTGAAGGCTTCGGGCAGCTTTGCGTACTGAGCCGAATAACAGCGGTTGATTATGTATCGTTTTCTTTCTTTATTGGTCATAACAAATTAGTCCTTTATGTGAATGATTTATACAGTTCGAGAGACTTGTACCTGCGCTGTGTCGTTGCAAGAAGATACCGCTCGGATATATCCGCAAGAGCTTTCAGACCCGAATTTGATAACGTGAACGAAAAAATTTTCTGCGGGTCAGAAAGGCAGATATGGCGAAGAGCCGTTACAACGCCGACAGTAAGTTCAATTGCGTGTACGGGACGTTTACAGTGAGAACAGAAAAGCTGTGAGTTTTCCGTATCGAAAAACATAATATCGTCCGCAAATTTTCCACAGACCTCACACCCGACAAGGGCAGGCATGTATCCCGTAAGGCTCAAAAGACGCATTTCAAAAACCGCCTTGAGCTGATGTACAGGCAGACGGTTATTTGCAAGCATATAAAGCGTATTGAGGGCTAAAGAAAGTATTTCGGCGCAGTCCGCACCCTCGGGCGCAAGCTCACAGATAAGCTCGCAGAAATACATTGCAAGCGAGGTACGGGCAAAATCGCTCCTGACACCGAAAAAAACCTCTATCGGCTCAGCCTCGTCAATTGTATATGTATCCCTGTTCATATAAATAGAAAAACGGGAGTAGCCCAGAAGCTGTGTTGCGGAGAGCGAACGGCTTTTAATACTCCTCGCTCCCCTTACAAACGCTTTGATAACGCCCATATCACGGGTCAGCACGGTGACGAGGCGGTCCGCCTCACCCGTCTGTATTTCCCTTATTATCAAACCGTCCGTGTTCAGCCTCATTGGCTATCTCCTTATATTTCAGATAATCGTTAATTTTACCGCTTCGGGCAAAAGCCTTCCACGCATCAATAATGTCCACTTGTAACAGCTCCCTTCGCTTTTATTTTGCGGGGAGCTTTTCACATTATTTGTGGAAAATTAATCAAGTCCGAAGTTGTGGATAAGACCCTCTCTGTTACGCCAGTCCTCTTTTACCTTGACCCAGCACTTGAGGTTTACCTTACAGTCGAAAAAGCGTTCCATATCCTCTCGCGCACGGGTGGATACACGTTTGAGCATTGCACCGCCCTTGCCGATGATAATACCCTTATGGCTTTCTTTTTCGCAGTAGATTATTGCGTCAATATCAATAATTTCGGCATCGTCACGCTCACGCATTTTTTCAATACTGACCGCTGTGCCGTGGGGAATTTCCTTATCGAGATTGCGAAGTAGCTTTTCTCGTATCATTTCTGCAGCAAGCACTCTTTCAGGCTGGTCCGTCAGAGTATCCTCGGGGAAGAAATGGTAACCCGGCTCGGCAAGCTTTTTGAGTTCGTCGAGCAGCTCAGGCATATTTGTGCCCTTGACTGCGGAAACGGGAACAACCGCCTCAAAATCGTAAAGCTTTGAGAACATAAGAATTCTCTGCATAAGCTGCTCTTTTTCGGGGATTGTGTCAACCTTATTAATGGCAAGAATTACCCTTGCCTTAAGCTGTGAAAACTTTTTGATAAGTTCTTCCTCGGTTGAGCGTAATTCGCCCTCGGGCTCAACGACGAAAAGGCAGGCATCGACACCTGAAATGCTCTCGTCAACAGCCTTTATCATATTTTCGCCGAGCTTGGTTTTCGGGCGGTGGAAGCCCGGAGTATCGGTAAAGACAAGCTGTGTTTCATCCTCGGTGAGCACGCCCATAATACGGGTACGTGTTGTCTGGGGTTTATCGGAAACTATTGCGATTTTCTCACCTAAAAGTCGGTTAAGAATTGAGGACTTACCTACATTCGGACAACCGACAATCGCAATAAAAGCGGTTTTTTCGTTGTTCATAAATTCATTTTCTCCTGAAAATTTTCAAATATCTTTTGGGGTCAATAAACATAAAGCAGATTGCAAAAACAAAGCTTAAAACAAACAGAATAAGACTTACGGGATTAGCCGCATAGTAGGCAAAAAGCGCTCTGAATGCCTCGGGCTGGTACAGGATTATTATTCCCGTAACAACGGCGAAAATTGCCGCCGCAAGCACCGCACCTGCCGCGGTATCCTTTGCAATACGTGCCGTTTCAGTTATCTCACCCTTTGAGGCGGTATCCACCGCTCTTTCAACGGCTGTGTTGATATATTCGGCAACGATTACCAGAGCCGCCGCAACGGCAAGAATTGCCGCCTGCGTACGGGTTACAACAAAAAAATCGTATCGTGCAAGAAAAAACACCATATAAGCAAGGCAACAGAAATGCACACGCATGTTCCTCTCGTTAACAAGGCAGAAACCGAGTCCGCGAAAGGCGTAAACAAAGCTTTTTAAAAAAGATGACATAATCAATTATTCCTCATCATCGCCGAGATAATAACTGCTCGTTCTATGTAAGCCGAGTTTTGTCAGAACCTCTTCCTCTTTTTCACGCATTCTGACACGCTCAAGACCGCCGTTTACGTGATCATAACCGAGAAGGTGGAGCATTGAATGAACGGTGAGGAAAGCAACCTCACGCTGAAGAGTATGCTCATAAGTGTGAGCCTGTGCAACAGCGTGTTCAAGCGAAATAACAATATCGCCGAGCAGTTTTGCACCTGTTTCGGGGTTTATATCGTAAACTCCGTCCTCACCCAAGGGGAAGGAAAGCACGTCCGTTGAAGAATCAACGTTTCTGAACTGCTTGTTAAGCTCATGTATACGCTCATCATCAACGAAGGTTACGCTGATTTCGGCTGAGCCTTCAAAATTTTCGCTTACAAGCACGGCAGTACAGCTTCTTCTGACAAGAAGTCTTAAGCCCGTGGGAATTTTAACCTTCGCCTGCTCGTCGGAAATAATGACCTTAATCTTATCTTTCATTATAAAGCAACCCCTTTCAGTTCTTCTTTCTTTCCTCGTATTTTGCATAAGCCTTGACGATATCCTGAACGAGCCTGTGACGCACAACATCCTTATCGTTAAAGGTTACGTTCTCGATATCCTCAACGTTTTTGAGTATTTTTATTACTTCTACCAAACCCGAACGCTTACCGTCAGGCAGGTCAATCTGTGTGATATCACCCGTGATAACCATTTTTGAATTGAAGCCCAGACGGGTAAGGAACATTTTCATCTGCTCGGGTGTAGTGTTCTGTGCTTCGTCAAGAATTACGAAGCTGTCATCAAGCGTTCTGCCTCGCATATAGGCAAGAGGTGCAACCTCAATACTGCCGCGCTCCTGGTATTTCTGGAAATTCTCCGCACCGAGCATATCGAAAAGCGCATCATAAAGCGGTCGGAGGTAAGGGTCAACCTTCTGCTGTAAATCGCCGGGCAGGAAACCGAGCTTTTCGCCCGCTTCAACGGCAGGTCTTGTAAGAATAATGCGGTTTACTTCCTTTGCACGGAAGGCATTTACCGCCATAGCAACGGCAAGGTAGGTTTTGCCCGTACCTGCAGGACCGATGCCGAATACAATGGTATTGTCCTTAATTGCTTCTATATATTTTTTCTGACCGAGTGTTTTGGGCTTGACGGGCTTTCCTCTTGAAGTGATGCAGACACAGTCATTACCCATAGCAGCAATCTGACCTTCGTTGCCCTCGCCGACAAGAGTCATAACATAGCGTACGTTCTGTTCGTTAAGCGCTTCGCCCTTGTTGATAAGCGACAGCAGACCGTTAATGGCACGGACAGCTTTTGCAACGCCCTCTGCCTCACCAGTTATTTTAAGCTCGGAGCCTCTTGAAACAACGGCAACGGAATATTCCTTTTCGATATTGCGGATATTTTCATCGAAGCTGCCGAAAAGACTTACAGCGTGCTCCATTCTGTCGATATTTATTGTCTGCTCAAA
Source organism: Acutalibacteraceae bacterium (assembly GCA_045654045.1). Classification (GTDB taxonomy): domain Bacteria; phylum Bacillota; class Clostridia; order Oscillospirales; family Acutalibacteraceae; genus UBA8612. The sequence continues at coordinate 15,066 of JAZOMP010000085.1, read as the reverse complement.
CAAATTGTAATACCCCTTTATTTCCTGTGAGTAATTATTTTAGTACATTGTCACATAATTATAACATATTTTTGTGAATTGTCACTACTTTTTTGAAAGAAAAATAACTTTTTTACAATTATTCTTCCCTATTGACTTATATATATAAAAGTTGTAAATTATTTAAGTAATACTATATAAGGAGTAATAGACCCATGGCTTATTTCAGACCGTTCAATGCGGTTCGCCCAGCAAAAGAATATGCAGATAAGGTTGCCGCTTTACCCTACGACGTTATGAATAGCGTTGAGGCAAAGGAAATGGTTGAAGGCAACCCGTATTCCTTCCTTCACGTCGACAAGGCAGAGATCGATTTGCCCGAAGGCACAGACCTTTATGACAAGGCTGTTTACGCAAAAGCAAAGGAAAACCTCGATAAGCTCGTTTCCGACGGCATCTGCAAAAAAGATGATGTCCCCTGCTTTTTCATTTACAGGCAGATAATGAACGGCAGAATTCAGACGGGTCTTGTCGGCTGTGCATCCATTGACGATTATATTAACAATAACATCAAAAAGCACGAGCTGACCAGAGCGGACAAGGAGCAGGACAGAATCAATCACGTTGACACCTGCAACGCAAATACAGGTCCCATTTTCCTCACCTATAAGAACAGCGATGTAATAAAAAATGCTGTTGAAGAATGGCAGAAGAGCCACGAGCCCGAATACGATTTTGTTTCCGACGGTGTTCATCAGACCGTATGGGCTATTGATGACAGCGAGGTTAACAAGGCCATTGCAGAGGGCTTTGACAAAATCGACAGCCTTTATATTGCAGACGGTCACCACCGCTGTGCTTCCGCAGTAAAAGTCGGTCTTATGCGAAGAGTGGCTAACCCCGGCTACACGGGCGAAGAAGAATTCAACCGCTTCCTTGCCGTTTGTTTCCCTGCCGACGAGCTTGAAATTATGGACTACAACCGTGTTATGCGTGACACAAAGGGTATGAGCCGCGACCAGCTGCTCACCGCAATCAGTACGTATTTCAGCTTCGAGCCTGCAAAGGTTTCGCCCTACAAACCCGAGAAAAAGCACACCTTCGGTCTTTATATTGAGGGCAGATGGTATAAGCTCACCGCCAAGGAAGGTACTTTCGACCCCAACGACCCGATAGAACAGCTTGACGTTTCCATTCTGCAGAAAAACTTTATTGCCCCCATTCTCGGCATTGATGACCCGAGAACAGACAAGAGAATTGATTTCGTAGGCGGTATCAGAGGCCTTGAAGAGCTTGAAAGAAGAGCAAACAGCGATATGAAGCTGGCTGTATCTATGTACCCCACCACACTTGAAGACCTTATGACAATTGCTGACAACGGTCTTATCATGCCACCGAAATCGACATGGTTTGAGCCCAAGCTCCTCAGCGGTCTGTTTATCCACGAGCTTTCATAATCAAATTAACTGAAAAGGTAAAATAAAATGTTTGTTGATATTGCAAAAATTAAAATTAAAGCCGGTAAGGGCGGCGACGGCTGTGTAGCCTTCCACCGTGAAAAATTCGTTGCTTCCGGCGGTCCCGACGGCGGCGACGGCGGTAAGGGCGGCGACATAGTTTTCCAGGTTGATACCAACCTTTCAACTCTTGCCGATTTCCGCTACAAAAGGAAATACACCGCTCAGAGCGGAGGTAACGGACAGAGCGGACGTAAAAACGGTAAAAAGGGCGAGGACCTTGTTATCAAAGTACCACTCGGCACGGTTATAAGAGAGGTCAGCACAGGTAAGATTATGGCTGACCTTAGCGACGACAAGCCATTTATTGCCGCCAAGGGCGGCAGAGGCGGTTGGGGCAATCCCCACTTTGCAACCGCAACAAGGCAGGCTCCCCGTTTTGCAAAGAGCGGTACACCCGGCGAAGAATGGGAAGTTTCTCTCGAGCTCAAACTCATTGCAGACGTTGGACTTTTAGGCTTCCCGAACGTTGGTAAATCGAGCTTTATTTCCGTTGTAAGCGAAGCAAAACCGATTGTTGCCGACTACCATTTCACAACAATCACACCCGTTCTGGGTGTTGTAAGAATGGGCGAAGGCAACTCCTTTGTCATTGCCGACATTCCCGGACTTATCGAGGGCGCAAGCGAAGGCATAGCCCTCGGCCACGAATTCCTGCGCCACGTCGAGCGCTGCCGTATGCTTGTGCACATTCTGGATGCGGCAGGCAGTGAAGGCAGAGACCCGATAGAGGACTTTGAAAAGATTAACCTTGAGCTTGCACGCTTCAACGAGGAGCTTGCAACAAGAGAGCAGATAGTCGTTGCAAACAAGATTGACCTTGCAACAGACGAGCAGCTTGACAGACTTGAAAAGTATATGGCAGACCACGGCCACAAGCTTTACAGAATGTGTGCGCCCATTGTTGAGGGCACGCAGGAGGTTATAAACGCAGTTGCCGCAAAGCTTGCTACGCTTCCGCCCGTTGTACGCTTTGAAAGCGAAGAAATCAAAACAACAGACCTCTTACCCGAATCAGGCGAAAACTTCACAGTCAGATGCGAGGACGACGTTTACTTTGTTGAGGGTGAATGGCTGCTTCGCATACTTCAGAGAACCGACCTTGACGACTACGAATCACTCCAGTATTTTCAGAGAGTACTTGAAACAAGCGGTATTCTTGACCGCCTTGTTGAAATGGGTATAAACGAGGGTGACAGCGTAGTTATATACGACTTTGAATTTGATTACGTACCGTAAGGAGAAGGCTTTGGAAAAACTTGTAAAAAAAGACGGTATTTCTCCGAATTCTCTCAACCCGATTTCGCTTGCCTTTCTGGGCGATGCGGTTTTTGAGGTGCTTGTAAGAGAGCACCTTGCCCTTAAGGGCGACAGACCGCCCGAGGAACTGCACAGACTGGCTGTCGGCTTTGTAAGCGCAACGGCGCAGTCAGCCGCAATTGAAAAGCTTATGCCCGTTTTGAGCGAAGAGGAAGTAACCTCCTTCAAGCGAGGCAGAAACGCCAAGGTTTCGCATATACCCAAAGGGGCTTCACCCGCGAAATACCACGCAGCTACAGGCTTTGAGGCACTTTTCGGATATCTGTACCTCAAAGGACAGACGGAGCGTATGCGAGAGCTTTTTGAACTTATATGTGAGGAAAAGTAAATTGAAAATCAATAAACCCTCCTTTATGAAAAATGAAAAAGCAAGCAAAGCTGTAAACCTTATAACCGACAATATTTTCTGGTTTGTCGGCTGTGCTTTATACGCTTGTGCAGTTAACTTTTTCAACGTACCCAATAACATTGCACAGGGCGGTTTTTCAGGTCTTGCAATTGTTATTAACTACCTGACAGACCTGCCCGTAGGTGCGGTAAACTTTGCGTTGAATATACCGGTGCTTATTTTAGCGTGGATATTCATAGGCAAAAAGTTTGTAGTAAAAACACTCTGGGTTACGGCTATGCTGTCGGCGCTCATAGACCTTATTGCCGCTTATTTCCCCTATCACTACACTGGAGACAAGCTGTTGGCGGCAATTTTCAGCGGTGCGCTTCTCGGTGCAGGTGTTGCAATCGTTGCTTCACGCGGCTCAACAACAGGCGGTACGGACGTGCTCAGCAAACTTTTAAGACTGCCATTCCCCCACCTTTCCTACGGCAAGCTCGTAATGTTCAGTGATATGGTCGTAATTGCAGTTTCGGCTATAGTTTTCCGCAGTATTGAGAGCGCACTTTACGCCGCAATTGTTATATTTGTAAGCTCAAAAGTTATTGACTATATTCTTTACGGTATGGGCAAGAGCAAAATGCTTATGGTTATTACTGACCACGCTGAAGAAATATCCAAGCTGCTTGTAAGCAAAACTCCGAGAGGAGTCAGCATCTTACCGGCGACGGGTGCTTACACGGGCAAGGACAAAAATATGCTTGTATGCGTTTTGAGAAACAATGAGGTTTCTTCTGTTATAAAGCTGATTAAATCCATTGACCCGAACACCTTTACAATAATTACCGAGGCAAACGAAATTATAGGCAAGGGCTTCAAGCCCACAATAAACGAATGAGGTGAAAAATATGAACAGAACAGCTACACGAATCCTCTCCCTTATCTGCGCATTTCTTTTTATCATTCCCGTATTCACTCTTTCATCTTTTGCGGCAGAAGAAAAGCCGTTTGACAACAGCGAGTTTTACACAGAAGGCAAATATACTATTCACTACCGTGTTTTTGAGGCGGAAAACGAAAAGGGCAAAATGCTGATGATTCACGGCTTTGCCTGCTCCACCTCCACATGGGAGCCTATTGCCGCCGAAATGGTTGAAAACGGCTACACATGCGTACTTGTTGACCTGCCGGGCTTCGGCTACAGCACAAGAGAAACAGAGGTTGAAAACGCTGATGTTATTGCGAGAGAAAATCTCGTTATCAACCTTATGAAAACAATAGCACCTATGAACGAATGGCACGTTGCAGGTCACTCTATGGGCGGCGGTGTTGCAATGAACATAGCCTGCCTTGAGCCGACGGTTAAGTCGCTTGTACTCGTCTGCCCCTGCCCCATTGCCGAGGTTACAGGCTTTGCGGCAGATATGATGGTTTCAAAGCCTATGGGTATGATGGCAAACTTCATTTTTGAGAAGCTTACAAAAATCACTCCCCTGCTCAGACTCGTTGCTTACTTTGCATTCATGGACTGGGACTTTACAAAGAATTATGATCTTACTCCCCTTTCAAAGCCCCTGCAGATACATAATACGGGCTACAGCAATATGATTACTTCCGTAAGAGCAATGCCAAACGATTTCGAAAAAATTTCAAAGCTCGAAATGCCTGTATTCGTGGCTCAGGCTGACAAAGATATGATTCTGACAGGTGCTATGAAGAAACAGATTGCAGATGCATTTGTGCAAGCAACCAACTACGTTGTTGAAGGCGGCGGACATATGTGCAACGAAAACAGAGCCGTAGAAATCAGCGAACAGATATTGGCATTTATCGAAAAGTAAAACAAACAAAATTATGACCTGTATCTCTCACAAACGGGATACAGGTCATTTCTTTATTTATCAGACAATATTAAATTTAACCATTGAGGCTATTACCGCACCGAACATCGGGTGTGAATGAGAATCCGCACCGTCCCAGTTTTCCCACAAGGTTGTCGCACCGTGCTCACGCATATAGCTGAAGGTGCCAATACCGTCACGGCTTGTGAGAAGCTTTCTGGCAAGGTCTTTATCGCCTCTCTCGCAAAGAATACGTACAAGGATATCCGTACCGAAGATACCCGTATCGAACTTGCCGAGGGCTGAATATTTATCGAGAACGTTTTTATATGTTCTTTCATCACCCAGACCAAGGTCAACAGCAAAGGCATCCGCACCCTGTACAGCATTGCAGAACGAGCCCGTATCAGCGTCGAAATATTTACTGTTAATCGAACTGACTGCCCTTGCTTCTCTTTCGTCCATACCGGCGGGAGCTTTTTCACCGATTATTGCAGCAATTTCCCTGACACAACGCATAGCTCTGATATAAAAATACGTATTTACAAACGGCTCGGGAATTGTAACCTTACCGCCGGGCGGACACCAGTCACCCAGACACCAACCGCCCTTTTCAGAACGGACAACAAGGCTTTCTTCGCTGTGGCTTTCCATATACTCAAGGTACTTACACATATTACGGTAATATTTCTTAAGCACATCCTTATCGCCGTAATGCTTATAGAAAGTATACGGAACAAACACAATTGCTCCGCCCCAGCCGCCGGGACCTCCGCCACCGCCGTAGAACGGTGCGGTATGCTCGACGTGACCGCCGTAGATATCCTGACTGTCGGCAATATCCTGCATCCATTTAAGATACAATTCCTTTGCGTCAAAGCAGGTCATTGCGGCATCACAAGCAAGCTGACCGTCACCTGTATAGCCCAGTCGCTCTCTGTGAGGACAGTCGGACGGTACACAGCAATGAACGTTATTGAGCTGAGTTCTGATATAGGTATCAAACAGCCATTGCAGAACTTCATCGTCGGAGTGATATTCGCAAATCTGCTTCAGGTCAGTATGAACAACGGCAAACTCCGTCGGGTAAGCATCACCCTGAACCTCAAAATATCTGCCAGCGTGCCAGGTAAACAGCGGATAGAAAGCGTGGTTTCTGTGTTCCTCGCTGAAAACAAACTCATCTCTCTGCATACGGAACGGGCGCTCTGTTACGTAAAAATCAAGTGAACCGTCCTCATTTAGCTCCTCGGCATAGCGTACAAAGGCTCTTTCGTCGGTTATCGCCCTTTCGCCGAAAACGAGCTTCGGGTAGCCTGCAACGTGCTCGCCCAGATCATATATAGCAGTATCACCAAAGGAATAAATCTTCTTCGGAATTATTGTTCTTATTTCTCTGTCGGGTGTGCATGTCTGCTTTGTAAGAATCGAAAGCGGATTTTCGAGCTTTGTTACCTTTCGCCACTCGCCTTTACCGATAAGGCGGGCATCGTGAGTTTCACCGAAGAAAATATTTGTGCGGGTAATATAAGACGGCTTCCACTCAACAGCTTCGTCAGACTTTGAAACAAGCTCACCGTCGGCAAGTATTTTATAGCAGAGCTTGAGCTGACCGTATTCCGCCATACCCTCGTTACGGCTCTGATTCTGACCGTACCAGCCTGCACCGATATGGAATTCAACGGTATTTTCGCCGTTTTGTATAAGCGAAGAAATATCGTTTTCAACGTAGTGAATTCTGTGAACAAGTGTATCGTAAACCGGCATATTGATTTTTGTAAGGTCGCGCTTTTCGTAATTTGTCCACGCAGGAGAAAGAAGTGCATCCGTTACAGGCACACCGTTTATTTTAATATGGCAGAAACCGAGACCGGATGAAATAATTCTAACATCCTTAGCATTTTCGACTGTAAAGGTTTTGCGTGCATAGACAGCAACGCTATCCTTTTCAAAGCCAACCCAATAACAACCGTCGAACACAAGGTTCATTTCCATGTCAACGTGGGGAAGGTTTTCTTCGTAAAATTCGGGACCTGCAACAGCGAAGCCGAATTTTTCGTAAAATGGTACAGCATGAGTCTGACCGCTGATTTTTACGGTAGTTGCGCCAAGCTCCTTGGCTTTATCGATAAGAGTCTTAGTAACCCTTGCGCCAAGGCCCGTACCGCGCATCACTTTCTTTACAGCTATTCTGCCGAGCTTATACACGTTTTCTTTGAGCTTGATAAGTCTGCCCGTTGCAACAGTTTCGCCGTTTTCCTCAACTATAAAGTGCCATGCCGTGCTCTCGTGCTCATCATCTTCAAGATGCGCCGGAAATTTCTGCTCGCCTACAAAAACCTCATCACGAAGAGGCTTTGCGAGAGCGTGACCCTCAAGGCCGTAGTACCATTTTTCTGTCACGGTTATTCCTCCTTATTGTTCAACCGCTTGTAAAAAGCTGATTATATCTTCCTTTGAAGAAAGCACGCTGCCCTGAATCATTTCGGGTCTGCCGCCGCCTCTTCCGTTAAGTGCAGAATTGAACTCCTTTGCAAAAGCTCTCAAATCGGTTGTATTGCTGCCTATACAGTAGCGGTAACCATTGCCGTCCGCTGTAAAAGCACCGAAAACACCGCCACAAAGCGATTTGCCTGCGTTGACTATTTCTCTCAAGCCATCAGCGTCGGCATCGTCCGCAAAAACACAGGCATTGCCTTCGACCACCTTTAGGCGCGAAATATATTTATCAAGCGACTGTTTTTTTATACCTTCAATGTCGTATTCAAGTTTTGCCTTATCAGCTTTGAGCGCTTCAACTGCCTGCGCTATTTCCTCCTGCTTTGCGCAAAGCGAAGCGGAAACGGCAGCGACACTGCGGGCTTTCTGACAATAATCCTCATATGCATCATATCCACACTTAATCAGCAGTCTTGTACCGCCGCGGTTACTGCTGTTTTCAAGTATCTTTATCATACCGATTTCGCCCGTATTAAGCACGTGCGGCGCACAGCAGGCGCAAAGGTCATAGCCTTCAATTTCAACAAGGCGGACATTCTCGGTTAAATCAAGCTTACTGCGGTAATCAAGCGTTTTAAGCTGTTCTTCATCAGGATAAAACACTTTTACGGGCACATTTTCAAAAACAGCCTTGTTTGCAAGGCGCTCAATTTCGGATACCTGATCGGCGTTTAAAAGAATACTAAGGTCACACGTAATACCGAAGGTCCCCATATGAAAACCAGTATTTTCACAACCGTAAAGACTGTGGGCAACACCACAGACAAGGTGTTCACCGGTATGATTCTGCATTCTGACAAAGCGTATATCCCAGTCGATTTCACCGTGAACAGTATTTCCTTTTTCAAAAGGAGCTTTTGTCAGATGATAAATATTCCCGTTTTCCTCAAAAACATCGTACACTTTTTCTCCGCCAAGCGTACCTTCGTCAGCCGCTTGACCGCCACCGGCAGGAAAAAATGCCGTTTTATCAAGCAAAATCAGAAAACCTTTTTCGGTTTCTATACATTCTGAAACCGTTGCTTCAAACTGCCTTATATGTCCGTTATCGTAAAGTCTTTCGGTCAAAACGCTGTCTCCCTTTCTTTGAAAAAAGCCACTTCGCCGCATAAAACGGGAAGTGGCACTTTAAATACTGCTCTGTAGATATTAGAAATTGTTTACAAGATATCCTTCTTCACCTGCTTCGATACCGTAGAAGACTTCGTCGCTGCCAAGCTGAAGTTCAGGAGTGGGGGGAATCAAGCCGCTGGTACCGTTTGCAGTAATATTATCCAGAATATCAAACTCTACTATTTCAATTTCAGGCTTTATGTATTTCTTCATCTCAACCATCGCCTCTGCACAAAATTTCTATACAAACATACAAATACACATAATTTTTTACATAACGCATTATACAACATACAGTTACCCATGTCAATAGTAAAATCAAATTTATTTTTCAGCACGAAACAAAATTTCAGGCAACAGTCGGGTATTATTGACTTTATAGGGATATTAATATATAATTAAACAAATATCCTTATGTTTTTTACAGAATTACACCATTGGGGAGATGTAATTAATGCCTACAAAAGAAGAGCTTATGCGGCAGTTTTCGCTCGCTGAAGAAAACGAAAAAAAGCCGCCCGAGGCTGAACAGCAGCAAACAGAAAACAGCGATGATAAAAAAACAACTGAACAGCAACCGCTTGTACCAAACTCTCACGAGCACGGTAAAAAGCGAAAAAAGCATAAAAAGAAACTCAGCAAGGTACTGTTTGGAATTCTCGAAGACAAAACGCTCAACAAAATGCTCAACGTATTCCTGATTTGTCTTATCGTCAATGCCGTTGAATATTTTGTACTCATCAACTACTTTGGTGTTCCCACCAAAGGCGTTGTCGGAAAAATTCTGGGCCTGCTGGTTATTATGGGATATATGTATACAGCAAGATTAAAACCCAGAAACGTTGGCTTCAGCACCAACCCGAGAGCGATAGTCGGTGCTGTACGCAACGCAATAGTTTTCAACCTTGCCGTAATACCGGCATATATTATTGAATACTTCTATCTTGCTTTTAACGGCCGTCAGCCTATGATAAGAATTTTTGCCTATCAGGCCGCTTTGTCCAAGGTAGGTCCAATTTATTTCATTGCCAACATACTCCTGCTTCTGATAATAAACGTTGTTTCGGTAATTATGCTCGAGGTTCTTTTCAGAGGCATACTTATCAAAATGGGCAAGGGTAAATTTGGCTTCTGGCAGACAGCGGTTATTGTTTCTGCCTTCTACTCACTCTGGTATCTCATTATTCCGCTTTCAAAGGTTTCCGCAGGCTACAGCGTCGGTCAGCTTCTTACTCTGTGCTCCTTCTACCTTATATTTGAGTTCTTTGTTTCACTCAAATGGTGTATGTGTACAAGAGCAAGCGGATCGGTATGGCTTGCATTTTTCGACCACCTTTTCTTCAACCTGCTTGTCGAACTCATTCACGTAATTGACAACACACCCGGTCTTTCAAACTATATAGACGTCAACCGCAACTACCGACTTATTATTATTCAGGTCATTTCCTTTGCATTCTGCTTCTCCTACTACAAAATGAAGATACGCAGAAAAGAAAGGATGCTTCAGGCGGTCGGTGTTCAGAGCATTTACACTTTCGACAGCCTTGTTGAAATGAGCGAAGAGGAAGTCAGCCGCCACGCAGAGAGAATCAAGACAAACGACGGTGAGATCGACGCCGAATACCTCAAGCTGCTTGAAAAAAACAAGCTTGACAGAGAGCACCACAGATAACACTTTCAGAGACAGCTTCGTCTTTAAGATGAAGCTGTCTCTTTTCTTTTAATCGGTTGACTGGGAGATACATATAATGTATAATAATATTATCTTTATTCTATTGATTATTTATTATGGAGAAAGCCTTGAGTGACATTAAGTACAGTATAGTAAGATCCCGACGCAGGACGGTATGCTTAACGGTAAAGCCCGATTTGAGCGTTGAGGTAAGAGCGCCCTTGAAAATGAAGCAAAGCGAAATTGAAAAATTCGTTTTGTCAAAACATGATTGGCTTGAAAAGGCAATGACAAAAATGAAAGCCACCGCCCCTGCTCCGATTGCTTACGGCTGTATAATTAAATTCTTCGGTAATGAGCTTACCCTGACAGCAGGCAAATATAAAAAGGCAGTTTTATCAGACAACCAGCTTCTTATCCCGGAAGGACTTACAGAAGACAAGCTGAAGAAGCATATCGTTGAGTTTTACAAATCGGAAGCCGGAAGCTATCTGCCGGAAAGAGTAAAAGAATTATCGCAGAAGACGGGGCTTTCCTACTCATCGCTGCTAATCAACAGCGCAAAGACGCACTGGGGAAGCTGCACTGCAGACAGAATACATCTTTCCTGCCTGCTTATGGCAGCTTCGCCTGATACCATTGACTACGTTATAATTCACGAACTTGCACACACAGTACATCACAACCACTCTTCCCTGTTCTGGGCACTTGTAGCCAAGCACTGCCCGGATTACAAAGCCAGAAGAAAAGAACTTAAACTGTATACATTCAGCGGACGGTGAACAAAATGAGCAAATCAAGAAAGAACAAATTCGGTGCTATAATAACCTGCCTGATATTAGCGGCAGGAATCATTGCAGGCACATTTTTAGGCTTCAGACCGTTTTATTATAATAACATTTACATAGCTCCTGTTCCTCAAAACTTAAGTACGGCTACTGCCGGAACACACGAATACATTTACGGCGATTTCTACGTTTCGCCTGATGGCGATGACAACGCCGCAGGCACTGCAGATTTTCCGTTTGCAACAATAAACCGTGCAAAAAAAGCGGCAAAGCAGCTTGACAGAAGCTACCGCAACCACATAGTTATTGCTCTTATGGAGGGTGTCTACGAGCTGGACGAGCTGAAATTCACCGAAAAAGATTCAGGAAAAGAAAAGTGCCGTATGATTTTTTCTGCTTACGGAAACGGTGAGGTTGTTTTCAGCGGCACAGACGTAGTTTTTGACGGCGCGCAATATATAACCTTCAGTAACATTACTGTAAGCGGCGGATGCATCAGAATAGACAGCAAAAGCGTTGATATTTCGGGCTGTACAGTCAAAAGCTCACCCGATGTCGGTATTACAGCGAAGGGCAGCAATATAAACATTACGGGCTGTACGGTTTACAAAACCGGCTCCAGTGCCGTTACGATAAACGGCGGCAACACAAAGACGCTTACAGCAGGCAACATTGTTTTTGAGAACAACCTTGTCTACGACACCTCTCTTTCCGCTAACTCAAACCCCGCAATTGTTATACAAGGTGTCGGAAATGTATGTGCAAACAACGAAATTCTCCACACACCGGGATGTGCCGTTTATTACAGCGGAAACAATCACAGAATTGATTACAACTACATTCACAACGTTCTTCTCGAGCGCGACGATATGGCAGCTGTTGAATCGCCTGACGGCTGGATAAACTACGGCAACCTCGTACGTTATAACTGTATAAGCACGATAGGCAACACAAGCAACTCCCCTGTTGCCGTTGCACCCGCTTCAGGCACGCAGGTAAGAGGCAACATATTTATAAACATACCCGGCACCGGTGTTGATTTCAGGGGCGGAAGAGATATTGAGCTGAGCAACAACCTTATAATCAACTGCAAAGCACCAATAGTTTACGAAAGCATATCCACCCAAAGCGAACGCTTCGGCAAAGGCGGCACAGCGTGGCACGAACTTGAAAATTCACCCCGTATGAGTGACAAATGGAAAGAAGTATATCCGCAGATTGCTTCGCTTTCCGATGATTTTTCAGACACTTCCTCGCCGTATTTTGCTGCAAATCCAACCGGAAGCGTTATTGAAGACAACATTATTCTTCACGCCAAGGCAAGTATAGGCACGATTGACGAAAAAGCCAACAAATTAAGCCACACAGCGGACAATCATCTGCTCAAGCTTACACAAACAGATATGTTCACAGACGCAAAAAAGGGCAACTATACAATTGATTTCGAGAATGAAAAAGCAAAGACTTTCGATAATTTCCTGAATATCCCCTTTGACAGTATAGGAAGATATTGATTAATAAACAGATAAGGCTATGAGTTCAGATTACACCGAACTCATAGCCTTGTTTTTTACTGAAAAATATCAGAGCCAGAGCTTGCGAAGCCACTGCGCACAAAGAGGTGCCCAACTTTCGAGCACAGGGTTGCTCTTTCCGCTGCAGACAACGGGATTAGCCATAGAGAAGCCGTGACCGCCGTTCTGATATATATGCATCTCGAAAGGCACACCGTTTTCAGCACAGGCAGAAGCAAAAGCCAGCGAATGCTGTACCGGCACGCAGCCATCGTCAGCCGCAGCAAAAATATACGTAGGCGGCGTATCCTTTGTTACTGCAAGGTTTGTGGAAGGCACGTCACAGGAAAGAATTTCGTTGATGCTTTCCATTATGCACGGATAAGAGAGAATAAGCGCATCAGGCTTTTCTTCGCTGATTGTACCAAGTGCGCTGCAAAGGTGACCGCCTGCAGAAAAACCGATAGCGGCAACTCTCTCCGGGTCAACACCAAACTCAGCAGCGTTTTCGCGAATATAGCGCAGCGCCCTCTTTGCATCCTCAAAGGGCTTTTCAAAACAGTAATCCGCGCCACGCTCGCCGATACTGTAGCGAAGAACGAAGGTATGATAGCCCTCCATGGCAAAAAACATTGCAATAGGCTCAGCCTCTCTGTCCGAACAGAAGCGGTATGCGCCGCCGGGAATAACAAGCACGGCAGGTCGGACGTCGAGATATCCCATTTCGGGTGAATTGTCGAGAAGATTGGCGGTAAGACTTACCTTTTTGTCTTCAGAAAAATATTCGGTAAAGGTTCTCATTTTTACACCTCAAAATAATATGTAAATTTTTATTGCAAACTTTGCTTTTAATATCCGCACTGCATTATCAGAATAATATTAACGGTGATTATTTTGACAAAGGAACAGTACCTGCGCACAAGAATTGCAGAAATTGCGGAAGAACTTACACAAGAAAAACTCAAGCCCGCCCACAGACAGAGCCTTGAACGGGCACTTAAGTTTTATATATGCGATTTAAGAAAAAATCAGTAGGTAAGGCGTGAGTTGATATCCTTAATCATATCTTCGTTGAGCTTAACTATTTTGCGGTCATAGGTAAGAATACCGTTAACCTCATTCTCGACGTCACTGACCTGAGTATAGACAAGCGCACACAGACCATGCTTAATAAGCGGAATAACCTGCGAGGTATGCAGACGTCTGTAAGCATTGGTGAGCGTCTTTTTGGAGCGGAACATAAGATAGCCGAAGCATTTTTTAATGTTCCAGACATGGCCATCAATAACGTTACTGTAGCCGCCGTATTCACTTACAACAAATGCACGGTGATCAAGCTTGAACGGATGAAGCGGCACGATATATCTGTGAATGCTCTTGAAATCGCCGCCACCCTGGTCGTGCCAGCCGCTTGCATGGTCAACGAAACGGGTCGGGTCGAGTTTCTTTACGTGATTTGCTACGTTTACGGCATCAAACTGACCCCAAGCCTCGTTAAACGGTACCCACGTGCAGATTGAAACACAGTTATAAAGAGTATCAATCATTTCATCAAGCTCTGTACGAAAAAGCTGCTGCGCCGCTTTATCGGTACGAAGGTAGAGTTTTTCGTATTTATCGGGCAGAGTACGTATTGTTATATTAGGCAATACACCGACAACAAGCTGGTTGATGTTACAGCCGTTGGGCATATCCTGCCACACGAGCATACCTATGCGATCACAATGGTAATACCAGCGTGCAGGCTCGACCTTGATATGCTTTCTTAACATATTATAACCAAGGTCGTGCATTTTCTGCACGTCATAAATAAGCGCTTCGTCAGTCGGGGCTGTCATACCGCCGTCCGGCCAGTAGCCCTGGTCAAGAAGACCCTTCTGGAAATACGGCTCGTTGTTAAGGCAAAGACGCACAATGCCCTTGCTGTCCTTCTTCATACTGTACTTACGCATACCGAAGTAGGACTTCACCTCATCAACGGTTTCGCCGTCGGAAAGAAGCTCAATTTTCAAATCATATAGGAATGGATTTTCGGGACTCCAGAGCTTCTGCTCCGGGATTTTAAGCTTACCGTTACCCTTGAATTCAACGGAAGAAACCTGCGTTTCACCGTCATAAGCGGTTGCGCGTACAGTTGGCTCCCCTGTTGCCTCAACGGAAATTTCAAGCACGGCGCAATCAATATCGGGAGTGAGTTTAATCTTTTCAATATGGTTTTCCGGCACAACCTCAAGCCAGACAGTCTGCCAGATACCCGTAGTAGAGGTATACCAGAATCCGACGGGCTTTGAAATCTGCTTTCCCCTGGGCTGGTCGGCCTTATCTGTCGGGTCGACAACCTTTACTTTAAGCTCGTTTTCGCCGCCGTTAAGGTAATCGGTTATATCAAAGCTGAATGGACAGTAACCACCCGTATGACCGCCGACAGCGTTGCCGTTTACCCAAACCTCGCACTTCCAGTCAACCGCACCGAAGTGAAGAATTACTCTTTT